>AWGX01000538.1 GCA_000495415.1 Smithella sp. ME-1
AAGCCGATCCCGATAAATCGGGACTGCCAACAAAGTTAGCTGAAGAAAGAAATTAGCAGGGACTACCGAATAAAGGAAGCCGGTTCAAGTCCGGCGCTGCCCCGCAACTGTAAGCGGAACGAAATCCACATTATCCACTGGCGCTTTAAGCGTTGGGAAGGGTGGAAAGTAGGTCGCCGCAAGCCAGGAAACTTTATGGTGAGTCTAACTTACTTTGATCCCGAGGGGGAAAGGAGAATCTCCATGAAGAAAGTTTTATTTTTAGTTCTGTTATTTTCTGTATTTGTTGTTTCAACCTTACAAGCTGAAGAGAAAAAAGCCGACAACGCGATTGTCACAATGGATGAGGTTGTCGTTACGGCGACTCGTGACACGCAAGAAGTCCGCAAAGCTCCATCCAGTGTTACTGTAATTACTTCTGATGAAATTGAAAAATCAGGAGTAACAACAATAATTGAAGCTTTGGACAAACTGGAAAGTATTCAGTTCCGTACTTATAGTGGGAATTCTTCACAATCCCAAATTGATATGCGTGGTTTCGGCGGGGAAAATCCTTTTGGTAAAACTTTAGTTATGCTGGATGGTCGTCGTTTGAATAGAACCGATATGGCTTCTATCAACTGGTTGCAGATGCCTGTCAATACCATTGAGAAAATCGAGGTTGTTCGTGGTCCGGGAAGTGTTCTTTACGGTGACGCGGCCATCGGAGGAGTGATTAACATCATAACAAAGAAAGGTAAAGGAAAACCAACTTTCAACGCATCGGTTATTGGCGGAAGTTATGGTCTGCATAACGAGAGGATTGGTGTAAGCGGTGCGACAGATAAGTGGACTTACGCGTTAACGGGAGAAAATAATTTTAGCTTCGGTTACCGGGATCGTTCGAAATATTCCGCGCAAGGCGGCGGGTTTGACGTGGGCTATTCAGCGAATGATTTATTAAATGTTTCTTTAGGCGTATCTTTCAATAAGGTTGATTATCAAATGCCCGGCGCATTAACGAAATCAGATATGGAACAGGACAGAAGACAGTATCAGCCGGCAGCCGGCCCCTGGTCTCCGGCACATTCGGATGATGACGGCGCGGATAAATACACCAACATCAATATGGGAGTCAAATCTTTCTGGGGCTCATGGGGACATTTCGAAGTAAATTTCCTTTATGGGAAAAAAGATCTGCAGATGAATATGGCATCTTGGGGTGTATATTCTGATACGAATTTTGATACATATGGAGTTACGCCGAGATATATTTTAGAAAAAGATATTTTCCGCTTTCATAACAAAGTTATAGTGGGTTTGGATTATTATAATGAACCATACAAAAAAGATATTTTCAGTGACAGAGAAAGAACAACACAATCAGGCAAAGCGGATTTCACGAGAGAATCTCTGGGATACTATATCCGTGATGAATTCAGCATTCTGAAAAATCTTATTTTGAGCGCCGGCTATAGATACGAACATGCATCTATAACTGGTTCATTTGCAGATATTTTTAATCCCGGCAATAGTTTTTCAGATTCGAAAAATACTTATAACGCCGAAGCTTACGAAGCTGGCTTGACATGGCTTTGGGGTAAGCAATCGAAATTATTTGCCAGGTATGCGACGGTTTATAGAATACCGTTTGTCGATGAAGTTGCTTCGTTTAGTGGTTGGGGGAACAATTTCTTTTTAACAGATATCAAAAAAGAAAAAGGTGCCAGCGTGGAGGTAGGAACTGAGTATTATCCTCTGGAAAATTTGAAAATCGGAATAACTTTATTCCGTGTCGATATGGAGGATGAAATTGTTTTCAACAACTCAACCCGGATGAATGAAAACATGGACA
>AWGX01000539.1 GCA_000495415.1 Smithella sp. ME-1
TTCAGGATATGCGTACTTGGCGCGTTTCCCGAAGCGATAAAAATGCCATCGCCTTCCATATAAACCGGCAGTTTGTTTTGCGCGCCGGCAAGGGAAAGGCGCATTCCTTCCACTCCGGCCATCAGTGGTCTTTTAGGAAGGTCGGTGATAATCCGATGCAATTCCTCCTCATTGAGACGCTGATATCCCGGTTTCACAACAGGGACAAAACCGACAGGAAGAACAGATACAGCCCCGGCACATTCACCGCCTATGCTGTTTAACATGGCAAAGTCATTACTCGCTGAAATTTGCAGACGCCGGGCGATGACTTGTTTTATTTCACCCTCCGGTAAAAGATTGGAAAAAAAAGGACGAGAGAGATCATCAGGATATATATCCGCTCTCAATGGAAGGTGTAGAGATAAAGGAATGGCGTTTTTTTTCTTGATCCATTCCGCATCATATTGAAAAATAAAACGTCTTTTCTCATCCAGCCGGAGCCGCCCGGCCAGATGATCCCAAAGATAGACATCAAGCCCCTGATTGCCGCTACTATTATTCATTCGGCCACTTCCTTGATTCTATATAAAAGTCAAGTCCCAGAGCATTCAGAACCTGCAGAACTTTTCCCATCTGCACTGTGGCTTTGCCGTTTTCAAGATCGGACATAAATCTGTACCCGACACCGCATAAAGCTGCGGCATCGGCCAATGTCAGACCGTCGTCCTTGCGTTTTTTTCTTATAGCCGCGCCTATATTCACCGCCGTGCTAATTTTATTTTTCATGATATTTATTCCTTAACGGGAATAATATATTAAATAAATGCTTATGTCAAACAAATTATTACCGATAGGGAATTATTTTTTTATAATTGATTTTTATCACCATACTATTCCCGTTAAGGAATCTTAAAAATCAAAAGTAAAGATTTCTCGTCGCTTCTCTCCCCGAAATGACAAAGGGACGGTCGAAAAGGACAGAGGGAGTCCTAGATTCCGGCCAGGACCACGCCGGA
>AWGX01000540.1 GCA_000495415.1 Smithella sp. ME-1
ATTTTTTCGAATCGCTCTTTTATATCATCTTCACCCGAAGCGCTGGAGAAGTCATTTAACCACTGCCTTATATAGGCAAGATCAAGGTTTGTTATTTTCAAAATTATACTTCTGACATCTTCGATATCGCGCGCTCGTCCCGCTACTATTTTATGGATGATTAAATCTTCCGGTGAGGCAAAAAATACATCTTTGTCAAGCAGTCTGACTTTTTTTGCCCTGGCTATTGCCTGGCATTCGTAAGAT
>AWGX01000541.1 GCA_000495415.1 Smithella sp. ME-1
TATTTAATTGCCGAAGTAATAGTTTGCCAACGGTGGTTTTTTTTACTTGAGTTGGAGGGAACCCAGCATTTTTCTTCTAAAGCGCAAGCTGTCCATTTATTAACAAATTTTGTTGCTTTGGCATGATTGTAATTTATGGCAATCATCGCGCCGTTGAAGCTGGCGTTGTTAATAATTTTATTACTAGCGTTCAGAAACTCTACGAACTGTGGATGCACCCAATCTTTTATTGCACCTGGTAAAACAATGGGGGAATAAAAACCTTCTTTATTTATTATGTCCCGAATTCTATAAAGAGGTTGCGTCAGCTTACATCCGGCATCAAACCATATTGTGGATAATCTGAATTCAGATAAAACCTTTAATATTATAACTGGCTTCCAGGCAAACCTGCCAGCTTCTATCTTTACATTAAAATACCACGGATATCTGGTGTAATCAAAAACTCTCAGGCTGACAAAAGGATAGTCACGTCTGATAATGTCCGTTTCTTCTTTTGTCATTCCCAGATCATATATTACAGTCTGTGAACCACGTTCATAATATTGAACACTTTTTATAAACTGGATTAATGATTTAAAATGCGTTGAGTCTGACGCAGAAACAATTACCAGTTTGCCGGTTGGCTTTATATTCAGTTTAAACTTTATTTTATCTATCAGATTATAAATTGCGAGAACTGGTTTGCGAGGGTATTTTTGATAAACAAGTTTCTTTTCATGCATAGTAATTATGGCCTGTTATTGTTTGAAATATCGTGAGTTTCATAATATTTTTTAATTATTATTTCAATAATATTATTGGCGAAAAATATATTTTAAGAAATATTGAGAAAAGTTATTAATTGTGTCAAGATTTCTTGCAATCCGGGGTTGGTGATTGGTGGCCGCCTAACTTTTCAGATTTTATTGAAAGGATTTTTATGAAAATTTTAGTAACAGGCTGTGCCGGCTTTATTGGCATGCATACCTGCTTGTGTTTACTTAAAGATGGACATGATGTATTGGGGGTGGACAATCTTGATGCTTATTATGATGTAAACCTGAAGCGTGCAAGATTAAAACTGATCAAAGCCTTTAAAAATTTTACTTTTATAAAACTGGATATTGTAAATCGTAAAAAAATTGAAAGCCTGTTTGATCAATCTGATAGTCAGCGAGTTATTCATCTGGCGGCGCAACCTGGTGTCCGGTATTCTATTAAGAATCCCCATTCTTATATCCGTAACAATATAACCGGTTTTCTCAATGTGCTCGAAGGATGCCGCCATCACAACATTCATCATCTGGTTTATGCGAGCAGTTCCAGTATTTACGGTACGAATTCCGCTTTGCCTTTCTCAGAAAATCAAAATACCGATCATCCGGCAAGTCTTTACGGGGCTACCAAAAAAGCGAATGAATTGATGGCTCATGCTTATAGTCATCTGTATGGCCTTCCTACAACAGGATTACGTTTCTTTACCGTTTACGGTCCATGGGGTCGCCCCGATATGTCCCCTCATTTATTTACAAAAGCTATTCTGGAAGGGATGCCAATAGACCTGTTTAATAAAGGAAGGATGCGAAGAGATTTTACCTATATCGACGATGTGGTTGAAGGTATAGTAAAAATAATGGACAAACCGGCTACTCCTGATTCTAAGTATAGCTCCGAAAAACCTGATCCTTCACGCAGCAACGCGCCTTATCGGGTTTACAACATTGGAAATCATAAACCGGTGGAAGTACTGAAGTACATAAAGATTATAGAGAAAGCTTTGGGTAAAAAAGCAATAAAAAAAATGCTGCCCAGGCAATTGAGTGAAGTGCCGGCAACCTTTGCAGATGTAAATGATTTGAAAGATTCGGTAGGATTTGCACCATCAACTCCGTTACAGGAAGGTGTCGCGAAGTTTGTCAAATGGTATCTTGAATATTATGGATATGAATATACAGGCAGACGAAAAAGTATTTGAGCTTTGTGCAATTTTCACGACTGCACGAAAACGTCATTGTTGGTATTTATAAATTTGAAAAAAACAGCGTCTGTTCAGGAAAAAACATAAAAAAGGGGCAGTGCAAATCCGCCCCTTTTTTATGGAATGAAAGATTTTATACGTTTTCCAGTACCATGGACATTTCCTGTCTGACGCCGAAACACAACGAAACTATAACTAAACTTTATTTTGATCCTCTATATTTTTGTCAGCTCAAAAATACCGCATCCATAATTACATGAAAAATTATTATTTATTGACTGGTTGTTGAGGTCGGCGTTTTTGATCAAATTTCCCGCATCATTAACATAAGAAAAGGAGTCTATTTGGTAATAGTCATTAATCATGTTCAGGAGATAAGGCAAGGAGAAAACTCGATGTGCATTAAATTCTATTCTTTGTTTACCGATAGGAACAGAAAAGTACAATTTTCCTTTTTTCTTTAAAATATTGTACATATTATTCCATCCTTTCAGATGCCCCTGATAATCGATTTTTTCACCATAGCGGCCGAGGCCAAAGTGTTCCAGGGCATGAAGGCAGGAAAGTGAATCGCAATAACCGAACATGTTCAATCCCTCGTCCATTAGGTCGATTTGTTTAAAAGAGATATTATCAGGTTGGATGGTCAGATTTCTGATGTCAAAAACTTCAATTTCTCTGAATGATGCCACGTGAGCAACAAAGCCATCAATCCTGGAGCCTATATCGACATGATTGACAGGATTATTTTTAAATATTTTTGACGCCACAAGTAAGTCCTGGTGAAAATAATGACCTGAAGCAATACCACTTTCCTGATTGCGATCTTCTACACAGGGATAAAATTTATCAAGAGGGAAATCATTATTCTTATGCAGAGCCTGCTTTTTGAATTCCCGGTATTCTTGTAAAAAAGCAGGCATAGATCTTAAATACTTTAATAGATTAATGCCTTTTACAGTTATTCTGAATTGCAATATATGTTCCCTTGTGTTTGTTTCAAAATTAGGAATTTATTGTAAATTCTTAACATATTTTAAAATAAATATCATGTTTTTTAGGTGATACTCCAAGACTAAATATAGGATATAGTGTAAAAAATTTAGAGAGATAAATTATTGTTGCGTTCTGACAGAATAGTACGACTTCTGACCGGGAAAAATAAAAAAATAAAAGAGGTGAAAGAATCCACCCCTTTTATGTCTGTGTAAAATTATTTTTATACTCTTTCCAATACCATGGACATGCCCTGTCCGCCACCAATGCAAAGAGAAGCAAGGCCGCGCTTCAGATTTTTCTTTTTCATTTGCATTGCCAGTGTGTAAGTGATTCGCGCGCCGGAACAGCCGATAGGATGACCGAGGGAAACCGCGCCGCCGTTGAGATTGCATTTCTCTGTATCAACTTCCAGTTCTTTCATACAGGCCAGCGCCTGAACGGCAAAAGCTTCATTTAGTTCAAAAAGGTCAATGTCCTTTACCGTCAGATTCAGTTTCTTGAAAAGTTTGCGTGTTGCTGGAATCGGACCAAGACCCATATATGCCGGATCTACTCCGCCGCTGGCGAAGCCGCTTATTTTTGCCAGAGGCTGCAGTTTTAATTCTTTGGCTTTTTCGGCGCTCATAACCAGAACAGCCGCCGCGCCATCGTTAATACCGGACGCGTTGCCCGCTGTTACTGTTCCATCTTTTTTGAAAACGGTCGCAAGTTTGCCCATTTTCTCCAAAGAGGTATCCATCGGTCTTTCGTCAACCTTGAATACTTTGGGATCGCCCTTCTTCTGCGGAATGACAACAGACACAATTTCATCAGCAACCGCACCTGATGCATTGGCTGCCCGGGCTCTTTGATGGCTTTGAAAAGCAAATTCGTCCTGCTGCTGGCGGGATATTTTATAGAGTGCCGCGATATTCTCCGCGGTCATACCCATGTGATAGCCGTTGAAAATTTCATAAAGGCCGTCATAAACCATCAGGTCGGTAATCTGGGAGAAGGGCATGCTCATGCGGTATCCCCAGCGCGCCTGCGGAACGGCAAACGGGGCGTTGCTCATCACTTCCATGCCGCCGGCGACGATAATCTCGGCGTTGCCGGATTGAATGGCCTGCGCGGCCAGGGCGATGGCTTTCATGCCGGAGGCGCAGACTTTATTCACGGTATAGGCGTTGGTTTCTTCGGGGAAACCCGCGTAGATGCAGGCCTGACGGGCGGAGTTCTGTCCGAGTCCTCCCTGCAAAACGTTACCCATGATGACTTCATCCACGTAAACGGGTTTGAGGGATGCGTCGAAGTCATAATATTTTTTATTGATGTCCGTCATATCAAAATTGCCCAGGGCATCCGCGCGGCAGCTTTTGTGAAAATCATCAATCGCCGGCCTCAGGCCCGCGCGTTTCATGGCTTCCTTCATCACCAGCGCTCCGATATCAACAACTTTTACGTCTTTTAACGAGCCGCCGAATTCGCCTACAGCCGTTCGGGCGCCGCTTATAATTACTACCTCTTTCATTTTAAACTCCTTTCCTATGTCAAATATTTTTTAAACCTTGTTAGAGGTTATTTCTTTTAAAAGTAACCGTGCCGATAATTTCTTGCGTTTTTGTATCGTTACTTTTTTTATTTTTAGGAATTAAAATAAAGTATAGATAAACGGAGCAACTGCCGATCCTTCCGCTAAAAACAGCATTATGCCGATTATCAGCAGGAAAAAGATAACAGGAAAAAGCCACCATTTTTTTCTGACTTTTAGAAAGTCCCATAATTCTGACAAAATCGATAATTTGCTCATATTGGCTTACCTCTCGTTAAATCAGATTTGGTCATTTTTGTCGTGCAGAGACTGTGTCGCAATAACAAATATAACCATTTAATGTCCTCC
>AWGX01000542.1 GCA_000495415.1 Smithella sp. ME-1
AATTTTTTACGGTCCTTCAATGGAAGATTTCAGTCAGGAAAGGACTTTGCTGGAAGACGTAGGCTGTGGCATCACAATCAGAAGTGAGGAAGAATTGTCGCGGGGAATCATCACTCTGTTGAGCTGTCCTGATGAAATCATCAACCGTGGCGAGAAAGGAAGAGAAGTTGTACTGGCCAATATCGGTGCCTCTGCCAGATACGCCGATCTGATCGGTAAATATATTTAAACAACATTTTTTATTGTGTTTAATTTTTTAAGATGAGAGCTTGAATAAAAAGAGTACAAGTGGGGCTGTTTAAAAATGTTCAGATGCAAGGCGCG
>AWGX01000543.1 GCA_000495415.1 Smithella sp. ME-1
GAAAGCAATGAATACGATCTTTTCCCGGGCAGTTGCAAAATGCAATTTAAGTGCGGATCAATTACAGATGGAGCGTTTAAAAAGAATATTCCAGACCCAGAAAACTATGGTCAGAAGAGCGAGAAAAAAAGCTGTCATCAGGGGTGTGGATATGGGAAAGATAGATGCCCAAAGGCTGTATCGAGTTCCTCTGGATGGTAAGATATTTAAAAGGCGAGACATACAGGGTTCTGACTTCTCATGGAACATCAGCATTGTAGCTGACGCTTCAGCCTCCATGGCGGGAAAGGGAACATCTCATCGACCTTGGGCAGTGGCGGAACAGACCTTTGTTTCGCTTGCGGAAGCGGCAAAGGGTTTTTCCAATCATCTGGAGGTTTTCGGTTATCAGGAACAATCCAACCAGTGCAATCTGATACAGCTGTACCGGAGCGGTGAACTATACACCATAACGCCTGCAGGCAAGACCCCGACGGGTCAGGCAATCATAGCCGCGGCCATGCTCATGAAAAAGAACGATAAGAAAAAACTGATCATCCATATTACCGATGGAGCTGCAAATTGCGGGGTGAATGTGGTTGATTCTCTGGAGTATTGCCAGAGAAACGGGATCGATCTTATAACCATCGGGTGCGGGTGTAATGTCCAGACACAACAGTT
>AWGX01000544.1 GCA_000495415.1 Smithella sp. ME-1
CCCGGAAATGGCTTTGATGCAATTACCGTTTATGTTCGAAAATTATGATGAAGTGGAATACGTTTACTCGAAGTTAAGACCGCGCATTAGCCAGTGGTTTGAAAAGCATGGATATCATCTTGTTCTACTGGCGGAGCAGGATTTTGATCAAGTTTATTCCACGAAGTTTCCAATCAGGACGCCTGATGATTTCAAAAATAGCCGTTTTTTAACATGGTATGGA
>AWGX01000545.1 GCA_000495415.1 Smithella sp. ME-1
GGATATAGACCGTCAAACATATGCCGACCCGGAATATCTCCCCTGGGATTTAGTAAAAAAGGTCAACGAATGGGGTTTCTACACCATGTTCATCCCCAGACTCTTCGGCGGCCAAGGAATTAATATGCCGGCTTCTTCTTATGTGGTTGAAGAACTCGCTTCGGCGTGCGTCGGTATTGCCAATGTGGTCGGGGTCCACTACCTCGGCGTAATAGGAGTTATGGGATCATGGAATTCAGCACTGACTAACAAGATATTCCGGGATGTAGCAGAAGGACAACGCACCGGCAATCCCTGCCTGATCTCACTGGCCATTACCGAACCGGGAGCCGGAACGGATGTGGAGGAAGTCGAGTTGATCGACAAGGGACGGGTGAGTTGTTATGCTCAAAAGGTCAAGGGAGGTTACATAGTCAACGGCAGCAAAGTATTTATCTCCATGGGTCATGTTTCGACATGGTGCTGTCTAATCGCTTACACCGACTTGAAAAAACCTTCGGATAACACCATCACTTTTGCAGTCAAAACCGGCACTAAAGGATTTTCATTCGGTAAACACGAAGATAAAATGGGTCAAAGGTGCTGTCCGGCCAGTGAATTGATATTCGAGGACTGTTTTATTTCCGACGAAAATGTTTTGTCCAATTCCAAAGAAATTCCGCCATCAAAAACACGAAATGTAAGGGAAATTGTAGAACAATATATTCAATATGCGGTAGGAGTAACCAGACCGGCAGTAGGAGCATTCGGAACCGGCGTAGCCAGAGGGGCTTATGAAACTGCTCTGAAGTTTGCCAGCGAGACTGAAGTCGACGGCAAGCTGCTTATTAATCACGAGTGGGCGCAGATGATGCTCGCCGATATGTATAAGAATGTTGTCATCGGCCGTCTCAGTTATGTCGAGGCCAATTATTCCAACGGACTGCCCGGAGGGATCTACGACATCCTCCAGATGAAACCTGTTTATTACTATTCGAAATACGTACCAAAGGTTTTTCTAGATCTCTTCGTAAGTCCGTTTTTAAAATTGAAGATCATGAATCGGATCTTTTTCAAGTTATACGTAGACGGCCAATCCGTTGAAGAGCAGCGCCGCTGCTCCGGATGGTCTTCGCTAGCCAAGGTAGTAGGAACAGATATGGGCATGAAGAACTGTCAAATGGCACTGGAATTGATGGGTCAGGCAGGTCTCCGACATGAGAACGGAGCCGAAAAAATCCTGAGAGATGCAAAGTTGTTGCAGATCTATGAGGGAACCAATCAATTAAACCGTATTAATCTATTCGCCAACCTGATCGGCCGTTCCATACCACAGGCCCGGGCATTTGAAGAATAGGAGGACATGAATATGTTAGCTACGATAAAATGCGAACTCAAATCATTCGAGGATCTGGCGCATAGTTTTGCCACCAAAGAGCTGGCTGCTAATCGGGAAACGAATGACCGTTATCCCTTCGGGCCATTTTTTGATTCCACAGTAGCAAAAGCCTATGACGTTGGACTCCTTGGTACCATCCTGCCGGAAGAATGCGGAGGTATCGGCCAGGGCATGAACGCTTTGTGCATCATTCTGGATAATATCAGCGCAGCGGATGCCAGTCTGGGTGGTATTATTTTTACCAATGCTCTATCTCAGGAAATTATGCTTTCGGCCGGATGCAAAAATCTTCTGACCGGAATTACAGGACAGGCAACTGATGCCAAATCGGCGCTAATCGCCTGCCCGGCTTTTTGTAACCCTGCTGAAACTCAGACACGGCTGACCGCGGTTAAAAACAAAGGGTCTTACATTCTCAATGGCACTGTCGAATATGTCGTTCTAGGTGGACATGCCGGACATGCCCTGGTACCGGCGCGTATCAAGGAGCAGAAAGGTTTCGCTTTTTTCCTTATCAATCTTGCAGACAAAGGGATAACCAAAAGTTCGCCGATATTCAGCCTGGGTTTGCACGCCTGTCCGGCTGTGGACCTGACGTTAGCAGGAGTCAGTGGCACTCTTATTGGTGCTGAACAAGAAGGACCAAAATATTTTGATCAAGCCTCTGACCGTATGCATGCCGCAGTCGCCGCTATCCAGTGTGGTATCATGAAGGGATCATTTCAGGAAGCTCTGGCTTACAGTCAGGAACGCCAGCAAGGTGGATGGGAAATTATCAACTGGTCGGGATTGCGCATGTTGCTTGCTCAAATGGCCATGCAGGTAAAAATTGCTGAAATGGTGGTATCCGAGGCGGCTCTGGCCGTGGAACAACAAGAGCCGGAATGGAATATATGTACCCGGGCAGCGGCACTGCATTTGTCCGAACAGGCCTGCAAGTTGACCACCGATGGAATTCAGATTCTGGGCGGTTACGGTTACATGAAAGATTACGGTCAGGAAAAACGTTTTCGCGATGCCAAACAGGTACAGGCACTGTTGGGTTTGGCGCCAATGCGTAAGCTGGGACTGATCAGTTCATTAATCAAAAAATAGAAGAGTTTTTACACTAATAGACTGCCTTGCAAAATAATTAAGAAATCATTCTTTGATAATTGCTTAGAACCCGCATTTCTTCTTAGATGAAGTGGTCTGAAAAAAAATAAGGGGTAATTATTATGAGTAATGCAGTGATAACCGGAGCAGGATCAGGATTCGGAAGAGCCATGGCAATGGTCCTGGCCAGGAAAGGATGGAAGATTCTCATTGCGGATATCAGCCACAAAGGTATGGAAGAAACTTTGGCTATGGTACGTCAGGCCGGCGGAGACGGCGAAGTTTTTGAATGCGATGTATCCAAACCGGAAAATGTCAAAGCCATGGCGGATTATTCTTTTTCTAAATGGGGGAAAATAGACCTGCTTATCAATAATGCCGGTGTGGTATCCTGTGGGTTCGTAGATGATATCCCTCTGGAAGACTGGCACTGGTGTGTGGACATCAATTTCTGGGGCATGCTTTATGGATGTCACAGCTTTATTCCACACATGAAAACCAAAGGCGGAGGGCATATCATTAATGTTGCTTCCAGCGCCGGACTATTTTGTCTGATGGAAATGGGACCTTATAATGTAACAAAAGCCGCTGTCATTTCTCTTTCGGAAACATTGCGTCAGGAACTTGTTCCCTACAAAATTGGCGTGACCGTAGCATGTCCAATGTTCTTTAATACTCATCTGCTGGACAATATGCGTTACCAGGATCAATTCCAGAGTGAATTCGCACACTCGGCCTTTGAACATGGCCGCTTAAGCGCCGAAGAAGTAGCGGAAAGAACAATCAGGGCATATGAAAAAAACAAACTTTACGTCATTCCCCAATTTTCAGGAAAATACTATTGGATATTAAAACGCCTGTCGCCCAGTTTTTTCTATGGCATGATTTCTTACGCCGTAAAAAAAGGTTATGGTGAGAAGTTAGCTCTCTTTTTGACACGCATTGGCATGATGTAATTGCATGCTATAAATTTTTAATCCGGTTTCTTTAACTCCGATAAAGGAGTGAACGGTATTGTTAATTCATAGATTCCACTTGTCAAGACGGTCTGGACAGGGAATGGCGATTTTTCATACACCTTCAACATCGCTTTATTTGAGGCCAGAACATCGGCAGTAAATCCCCGGATACCCTCCTCGCGAGCCACACGAATCAATAATTCAAAAAGATAAGAAGCAATGCCCTTGCCTTGATACTCTTCGTCAACAATAAATGCCGTGTCGGCAAAGGCGTCCGGTTTCAGACGAACGTAGCGCGCTTCAGCAATTATTTTTTCGGTGCCTGCTACCTCGATAGTGCCTACAATAGACATGTTCAAGCGGTAATTCACATTAACATATTCCTGCATCTTTTTATGGGGCATTGTCTTTATGGAAGTGAAGTACCGGTAATAGACGGCCTGATCGGAGAATCGATAAAACAAAAGACGCATTTTGTCTTCATCAGAAGGTTTGATTGGCCGGAAGCAAATTTTCAGGCCACCTTTAAATTCATGGAAAGTGCATAATTTAGCGGGATACAGAGATCCTGATTCTTCAATATAAATCTGATCGGCATAAATCAATCTTGCCTCTTTAGCCTGTCTGACAAGTTCAGCCCGATCATTGGGATGTGCAATGTCAATTAATTCCAGCGCGCGTTCCCGCATCGTTTTGCCCATGAGAGAAGCTACCCCATATTCTGTCACGACCATATCCATGGATTCCCGATTGGTAAACTGGAAAGGCATGTTATCCACGGATAAAACAATATTAGACATACCTTTAAGGTTACGGCTGGGAAGACCAAAAATTATTCGTCCTTTTTTTGACAGCCCGGCTCCCATCAAAAGTTCCTGCACATTGCCCGGTCCGGCATTCATATTCCCCTTACCGGTATGCAGAGCGACATTTCCCGTCAGATCAATCTTTCTTGCCGGAAGTATAGCAACCATCTTATCATTGGTACCTATCACTTTCGGATCCATAATCACATCTTCAGGCTGAAATTCAACAAGGGGGTTTTTATCCAGCCATCGCATTAATTCTTCGCTACCCATTAAATAAGAAGATGAGCTTTTACCCCGGAAAATACCTTTAAAACGATTAGTAACAGCGCCGCTCTTTACAAGATCCATCACGGCATCTGTAAAAAAGGGAGAATGAATCCCCAGGTTTTTTTTTGTTGCCAGTTGAACGGCTAAAGCTTCGTAAAGAGGACCTATACCAAGAGCTAAACAGCTTCCATTTTCAACTATTGTCGCAATATTGGCAGCGATTTTCATAAAAACATCCGCCACCGGCCAGCGAGGAATATAAATCGGATACTCTGTTGATTCGATAAAATAATCGAATTCATCCATATGAACCATGGTGTCTCCCATAATGCGGGGAGCACGGGCGTTGACTTCACCGACAACAAGATGAGCAGATTCCATGGCCTGCCTTTCTACGTCCACTCCCAGCAAACAAGCGTATCCGTTTTCATCCGGTGGTGAAATCTGAATGAATGCCGCGTCGATGGGGATGGCACCGGATTTTAATAGTCCGGTTATTCTTGAAAATCTGCTTGGTATAAGGTCCACTCTGCCCGCGCTTATAGCCTCGGAAGCAATCCAGCCGGAAAAAAATGTCTTCAACCGGAATTTTCGCGAATATCTTTCATCAATAGGTATCGTATCTCCGAGACTCACCAGTTGAATTAATTCTAAATCCTGCAAATTAGGTTCATTCGACGCCATAAGATGTTTAACAAGCGTTCGCGGTTCCGCCATTCCCGTACCCAGGAAAATAACCATGCCCGGTTCGATTTTAGAAAGAACCTCTGCCGGAGGAACGACTTTATACTTCCACATAAATTTCTACCTTTTCATTTAGCGTATGCAGGTTAAAGTTTTACAATATAATACGCCACAACACTATAAGGATAACATCTTTAATTAAGTAAACCATACCATTTTGCTATCAAAAAATATAGTTTATTGAAAACATTCAATGACATCAATACAAAAATATTAAAAGACTTCAAGTCTCTATTCTTATTCTCGCATCCAGGGCCACAACACCGGATCCGTCGGCAAGAACTCTTAAAGGATTAATATCCAGCTCTCTGATAGAAGGAAACTGATGGAGAAGATGGGTGACTCTCTCGACCATGGCCACATAACCGGCAACATCACCTGCACCTTTCCCTCTGGTCCCTTGCAGGATTTTAAAGGATTTCAGTTTTCGTACCTTGTCATCAATCTCTTGTATACTGGCAGGACAAAAGACGTTGGCAACGTCCTGAAAAACCTCGATGTAGATGCCGCCATAACCGAAAGAAACGATAGGACCGAATGATGAATCAAACTGTCCGCCGATGAACATATCGTAGCCTTCACCGGCCTGTTTCATAATGCGCACACCCTGGAAATCCGCATCTTTCTTATAGCAATACAAGTTTTCCCTGATGCATTCAAATGCGTTCTGCACACTTTCTGAATTCTGAATTCCCGTGATGACGCCGCCGGCTTCGGATTTATGTATGGCATCGTGTGAAACGATTTTCATTACTACAGGGTACCCAGTTCGGTCGGCTATACGAATCGCTTCTTTATAGTCTTTGGTCACGGCTGATTCGGCAACGGTTATGCCAAATTGACTCAGCAATTCCAGGGCTTCTTCTCCTTTTATACCTGTGTTGCTTTTAATCCAGTTATTTGCCGCTCCAATATCAACACCATCGGGTAAATTATAAGTCAGCAACCCCTCCGCTTTTTTAGCGTAATAGTCACACTGCTTTTTAAAAGCATGGATCATCTCTATCGCATTGTTGAAAATAGGAACATCAAGATTTTGCTTGATCCTGGAAATGGTTGCGGAAAGACCGAACAGGCAGACTCCCAAAGGTTTTCCCGACGACAGAATCGTTCCGGTGGCCTCTTTGGAGACGTCCGTATGAAACATTTTATAGAAGACGTCTTCGCCCCGCGGCATTTCCGGCCATTGACTAACGAACACAACACCGTCAACATTGTCGTTGTGCATGATAGAAAAGAAAATATGTGGATAAGACGTGGCATCATAGATGTCACCCATATCCAGGGGATTGGAAAAATTGATGACTCCGGCATTGGATGAATTTTTAAGCTCGTCGTAAAAAGCGGCACCGGGATCGGCAAATTCAAAACCAGCCTCTTCACATAGATCTGCCATCATGACTGTGAATCCACCCGCGGGAGACATAATCATAATTCGTTTCCCTCGCATAGGCGGCAAGTCAAAGGCCTTGGCTACGGAAATGAAATCATTGAAATGATAAATACGAATAATACCTGCCCGTTCAAAGGCCGCGTCAATGATTGCTTCATTGTTGGAAAGGGCTGCTGTATGGCTCATAGCAGCCTTTTTGCCGGCGTTAGTCGTGTTGGATTTCAGAACAATCACGGGCTTATCTATGCGTGAGGCGATTTCAATAAGGCGATCTCCACGGGGGATGCTCTCCAGGTACATTCCAATAACCTTAGTTTCCGGATCTTGGCCAAAATACTCCAGGAAATCTACCTCATCCAGATCCAGCTTGTTACCTATGCTGGCAAATTTGGCCATACCGACATTTTCATCAGTTAGAAGATTCCAGAGCATGAGACCAACGCCACCGCTCTGGGAGATAATTGACAGTCCCCCTTTGGGCGGACTGAATGAGGGCACGAAGGGAAGACATAAACCATTAGCTGTATTGGCAACAGTGACTCCATTAGGTCCTACAAATCTAATTCCATATTGTCTGGCTTTCTGCAAAGCCAGGTCAGAGAGTTTTTTGCCTTCTTCCCCCATTTCATTAAATCCGCCGGAGGGAATGGCCATGCGTTTGACTCCTGCCTTGCCGCATGATTCGATAGCATCAGGCACAAAACGCGCGGGAATCAGAACGTAAACGAGATCCGGAACAATTGGCAAATCACCGACTTGCTTGTACATCTTGATGCCGTCCACGTGAAGGTCACTGGAAAGCGGATTTACACCAAAAATGCGTCCTTTATATCCCCACCGGATGAGGTTTTCCAGAACCAAGCGCGGAATATTGTTGGGTTTTGACGACAAGCCGATGATAGCGATGGACTCAGGGTAAAACAGCTTTTCCATTATATCCTCCAGAATATACCAGTTAAATATTCTTAAATTGGCAATGATTTGTCCTAGGTAAAGAGTATAAGAAAACAACAATTGTCTGTCAATTAAAACCGGTCGCACCTATTTACATTGACTTACCATGCTCATTTCTCCTATAATTTAATTTCTAGAAAATTGTTAAATAATTATCTGCCGGAAAAAGTTCAGAGGGCATCATGCTTTCCAGACGCGATTTTTTAATAACCCTTTCCAGACTTGCCGTAACAGCGGGAGGCACCGGCATAATTCTATCCGATCCTCTCTGGCAGAAGTTTTTGCTGGGAGGCAATTCCGGTCTGGCTTTTGGAGAGTCTTATCTGGATGAACTTGCCCGGTTATCTCCCAAAGCCAGCTATTGGAAAACGCTCACGTTTAAGGACAGCGTTTATCCGAAAGAAGAATCCATTATAAGATGTCTTCTTTGTGCCAACAACTGTGCTATTGTCAATGGTCAACGCGGACGCTGCCGGACGCGCATGAATGTCAACGGAGAATTACGCAGTCTTGTTTATGGCCGCCCTTTATCCATTCATATCGATCCGATAGAAAAAAAACCGTTTTATAATTATTTACCGGGAGCGGCGGCATTCTCTCTGGCCACCGCCGGTTGTCCGCTCAGCTGCAAATTCTGTCAAAACTGGGAAATTTCTCAGTCATCACCGGAAGATCATCAGGTTTCGTTTACACCACCTGCCAGTATAGTCAATACCGCGCGCAACCAAAAGTCTCCGGTTATCGCTTTTACTTATAATGAACCAACCGTGTTCACGGAATATCTCACTGATATCGCACGTGACGCCAAAAAGTACGGCATTCGCTCAGTTATGATAAGCTGTGGATTTATGAATGAAGCACCGCTTACGGAAATATGCAAAACGCTCGACGCTATTAAGATAGATCTGAAAGGTTACAGTGAAGATTTTTACCGCACAGTATGCAAAGCAGAATTGCGACCTGTGCTCAGAAGCATCAAACAGATAGCGAAAAGTCGAGCCCATTTGGAAATTGTCAATCTGGTTGTACCCACATTGAATGACTCAGATAAAATGCTACAGGGACTTATCGAATGGATACTGGGAGAAGTCGGCCCTGACGTTCCTGTTCACTTCTCGCGCTTTCATCCCGATTATCAGTTGTTGAATCTGCCTCCGACGCCCGTCACTACGCTGGAACGCGCCTATAATATGGCCATGAGCAAAGGGATGCATTATCCTTATGTGGGAAATGTACCGGATCATCCGGGAAATCATACCTACTGTCCGAACTGCAAAAAAGCGGTGATAAAACGACAGGGGTTTTTTATAAAGGAAATGAACATGGATAAAGACCGTTGTAAATTTTGTAAACAAAAGATCGCTGGTGTATGGACATAAATGAGGTTAAGAAAATGAAAATATTAAGACTGAGCATTGTTCTGCTTATTATTATTTTTTGTTTTGCCATTGCCTGTCGGGCAAGTAAAGTAACTGATTTAGATGTTCGTGAACCTGCTGTAGCGGGAAAATTCTATCCTGAATCAGCAGCCAAGCTGAAACTCGCCGTCGAAAAACTTCTTCAGGAAGCCATCCCTGCCAAAGTAAAAAAACCAGTTGCCATCATCGTGCCTCATGCCGGATACATTTACTCCGGTCAGATTTGCGCCGACGGGTTCAAGCAAGTTACCGGTCAGCAATTTGATTTTGTTGTCATTCTTGGAACAAAACATACAAACTCTGATATTGAGAAAATAGCGCTTTACCCCGGTGATGGATTTCGCACTCCTCTTGGAACGGTTCTGGTAGAAAAAAATATTATTCATTTGCTGAAGAAGACAGATCCAATCGATTGCATGCTGGATAAATCTCTCCATGAAACTGAACATTCCATCGAAGTAATGGTGCCTTTTATTCAAATCGTCTTCCCTAAAGCAAAGATTGTCCCCATTGTTATCGGTTCACAGAATATTCAAACATGTATCCGCTTCGGCCAGGCTCTGGCAAAGGTTTTGAAAAACAAGAACGCATTGATTATCGCGAGTTCAGACCTTTCGCATTATCCGTCCGCGGAAGACGCAAATATCATCGATAGAGAAACTCTTTCAGCTATCGCGGGACTTGATCCAGTAGTTTTTCAAAATACTTTGCAGTCTCAAAGGAATAGAAACCTTCCCAACCTGTATACCAGTGCCTGCGGAGAAGCTCCTATCATAGTGGCAATGGCAGCAGCAAAGTCTCTGGGCGCTTCTTATGGCTCAATTATCAGTTATGCTAATTCAGGGGATACATCTATTGGTGAACGTTCACGTGTCGTTGGATATGGCGCGGTTGTCTTAACCGCCGATGGAGTGGGAAACGATACCGGTATATTACCTCAAATAAAACAAACTGACCCATCCGCAACCCTTACACCATCAGACAAAAAGACCTTACTTACTTTTGCCAGAAAAACCTTATCAAGACTGTTTTCGACTGATACAGCTCCTCTGGCAAGAAATTTCAGCGCGATTTTGCAGCAGCCGCGTGGCGTTTTTGTGACACTTAAGAAAAGAGGCGAACTTCGCGGCTGTATCGGTCGCATTGTCGGAGATGAACCTCTTGGCAAAATTGTCGGCACTATGGCAATTCAGGCGGCTTTTAATGATGCTCGCTTTAATCCGTTAACTGCAGATGAACTGAAAGACGTTGAAATAGAGATATCCGTACTGACACCAATTAAACCAATTGCTGGCGCTACCGATGTCGTTGTCGGTCAGGATGGTGTGTTACTCAATAAAGAAGGTCATCAGGCCGTTTTCCTTCCTCAAGTGGCAACGGAACAAAAATGGAATCGTGAAGAATTGCTGGACAATCTTTGCCGGAAATCCGGGCTGGAAACGGGATGCTGGAAGAAGGATGCCCAATTATCAACATTCCAGACTGTAGTATTTAGCGAATCTGAATTTAGATAATCTCATGAACCTTTCTCTTGTCGCCATCGGATTGGTCTCCATCTTGGGACAGGTTGTCCTGCTTCGGGAACTGAACGTTTCCTTCTACGGAGTAGAACTGATTTACCTTCTGGCTTTGGGAATCTGGTTATTTTGGACCGCGGTGGGCGCTGTTATCGGACGCCGGATTCAGTCTCCATCTCTCAACAATATTGCAATACTTTTTATTCTTCTGGGAATCGCCATACCGCTGGACATAGCGTTCATTCGTTACAGTCGTCTTCTTTTTAGCGCTACACCCGGCGCTTATCTGACATTTTTGCAGCAATTAACTGTTGCCGTTATTTGCATTCTTCCCGCGGGTTTGCTTTCCGGTCTTTTATTTCAGTGGACAGCGAAAATATATATTGGAGAAGACAGGACACTCGCTGTCGCTTATGCTATTGAAAGTATGGGAGGATTAATTGGCGGATTATTTTCCACACTTTTTATTATGTGGGGAATACGCAATTGCTCTGTTGCAATTTTTTGTGCCGTTATTTCAATCATAACTTCTGTAATAATTTTAAAAGGATTAAAAAAATCACCTCTGCGTTGGATAGCAATTACAATGATTTGCGTTTCGCTAGCGCTTTTCTGGAATGTATCTTCTCTGGATCACTGGATGACCAGGTGGAATCACCCGAATTTTTTGGAAAGCAAAGATTCCCCTTACGGCAGGATTACCGTAACAAAGCTTTACAATCAGGTGTCTGTATGGGAAAATGACGCTCTGGCATTTGAGACTGAGGGAACAGACGCAGAATATTTTTGTCATTTAACGGCGCTTCAGCATCAAAAACCGCAGGATGTTTTAATTCTTGGTGGTGGAATCGAAGGAATTGTCAGCGAAATAGTAAAATACAAACCAAGGCGAATTGATTACGTAGAACTTAATCCTGTCATGCTGAACATGGCAAAAAAATACCTTCCTGATGAAATCAAGAAGTCGCTTGTAGAGCCAAACGTACATATTATATTTGCCGATCCACGGCAATATCTTGAAAAAAGCTACACGTATGATCTTATTCTGGTTGGCATGCCGGAACCGACATCAGGACAGGCAAATCGTTTCTATACACGGGAGTTTTTTGAACAATGCTCCGCAAAATTAAACCCAGGAGGAATTTTAGGATTCAGACTTCGCACTGCTGAAAACTTTTGGACAAAACCGTTGACCAGTCGCAACGCCAGTATATATAGTGCCCTTCAATCCGTTTTCCCAGAAGTACTTTTTCTTCCGGGAACAATTAACATTGTGACTGCCTCACAAACAACATTGCCTGATTCACCGGAAACTATGTCTCACCGATTGCAGGACATGAAAATAACAACAAGATTAATTTCATCTAATTATATCCATTACCTTTTTACAAATGACAGGTTTTTCAAAACAAGAGATTTACTCAAAAAAGAAAATGCTTTACCAAATACCGACATCAGGCCGGTTTGTTATCAATACGCCTTTATAATTTGGTTGTCGAAATTTTTCCCGCGTCTCGCTCTTCTTGATCTTTCTTCGATTATGGATAAAAAGTTTTTTAAACAATCTTTACTACTGTTGTGTATCATTCTGCCCGTCATTTTTCTTTTAAGCCGCTCCCGCCCTGCACCTCGTCGTGCACTATTGGTGGCCACAGCAGGATTCATTGGTATGGTTCTGGAAACAATTCTCATTCTTTATTATCAGGCAAAACACGGGGTGCTCTATCAGGATATAGGACTGCTTTTGATGAGTTTCATGGCTGGCCTTGCTTCCGGCGCGTTGACAGTAAACAAAGCAATGTTGCGACAAGTAAAAAATCAAAAAACTTTACGATTATATGGAGCCGCTCTTTTGATTGGATTTTGCATCTTATGCATCTTCACGGAAATGAAAATAATCAAGAGTACATCATCCGGCCTGATCATGATTTCATTTCTTATGGCAACAACAGGATTTTTAGTGGCCGGCATTTTTACCCACGCCAGCCTTTATGAAGTAGGAGATCAAAAAATAATCGTTTCACCATTGTACTCAGCAGACCTCATCGGAGGATTTATTGGCTCTCTTTTAGGTAGTTTGATTTTAATTCCATTAGCGGGCATGAGCGTAACTGCGCTAATAATACTTCTGTTTGCCGTACTTTCCCTGACCTTGATATAAATGATAAGATCTATTAAACCTGAAAAGAAACTATAAATTTTTGAAAGGATAAAAATAAAGCAGGTTGTCCAGGCGAAAGAGCCTGAACAACCTGCATGTTTAAAAACAAACGGCTCTTAATAGCCCATCCATTTTACTTTATTGTCTATATTATGCTTGGCTTTCATTTTGGCCAGTTCATTCATGACGCACAAGCCGCCGCCAAGCTTACAGGGATCCATCTCCATTATTCGGTTGTTCAATTCGTCATACCAGTCCCGATCTTTAACAAGAGGGCATAAATATCTGGCCACCATTACATCTATGATTCCAAATTCACCTTGTTCCGCTTTGTTGCCATTAGCAAATGCCTCCTTGGATGCGTCCGGCCCGGTGTTCATGCCGCCAAATGCCGGCACAACCGCATTAAATATACCAAGAATAATCCAATTGGTTCCCCAAGCATATTTCGGATCGAGCTCCACAGAGCGTCTCGCTGTGGCAACGGCGTCTTGAATATCTAAAATTTCATCCGGGGTCGCTAACTGCAGAGTCACGCGCTTTGAAAGATTTGCCCCATACCAGGTTAGAGCCTTCAAATCATCCTTCGTCAGGTATTTTGCGGCATCAGGCACAAGCACTCCATCTTCCATTGCTTTACGGAATTTTGAATTATTTACTTTCATTGCCCGCATGCCATATTCTGTTCCTACTCTATAAAGAGATATGGCATAATCGGGATTATCGTCTTCCACAAACAAACCATAAGCCGCATATAACATAGACGTTGTTGAAAGAAGTCTGTAATTTGTCGGCGCCATTTCAGTTAAACCGGTAACAATCAGCAGGGCTCCGGGAAGGCCATCTTTGATAAATTGACCATTTTTTGTCCTGAGAAGTTTATCCACAAGATCCTCCACCGACGTATCAACCATGGGAATCGCCGCTCTCTGTACCGCATGCCTTGTTGCCGTGCATCCGGATAGCCCCAGGGACAGTAAAGCAATTAAGCAGATGATCAAAATACTCTTTAAAAGCAGTCCACTTTTATTTGTTATCATTCCGCCCTCCTTAAAAATTTTTTTTAAATTATATATGAATTATTTCTTTACGCATACCCAAAGCATCAACTAGCCACAGAGACATATCCGGCCAATAAGTAATAATCAATAAAGCAATTACCATAATAATCAGGAATGGGATAACATACAAGTATAATCTCGCGATCGGCACTCTAAAACGCAAACTGCTTAGCAGAAGATTCAAACCTACAGGCGGACACATATAGGAAACTTCCATATTGGCGAGGAAGATAATTCCCAGATGTACCGGATCAATTCCATAAGACAAAGCCGCCGGTATTATCAGTGGAGCAACAACTATAATTGCAGAAAAGATTTCCAGAAAACACCCTACAACAAGGAGAAACGCATTTAAAGCAAGGAGAAATGTCCATTTTTCATGAAATGTCGCCTGAAGTAAATCCATAATTTTTTGTGCTGCATGCAAATCTACGAAGGCATTAGTAAGTCCCATTGCGCCGGCGAGAACACATAATATTGCTCCGGTCATAATCGTGCTTTCCCAAAATATTGACATGAGCCGCGTAACCTTAATTTCCCGGTAAATCAAACATTCGGTAATAAGTACATATACCGCTGTCAAAGTTGCTGCCTCACCTACTGTAATAAGACCACCATAAATACCGCCTACGATAATAAAGGGCAGTGGTATCTCCCATTTGCTTTCCCAAACGGCTTTTTTGAGTTTTTTAAAAGAAAAAGGAATCGTCGGAATCTTGTTTCTTACAGCATAAATTCCTCCATAGATCGATACAACCACGCATAAGAAAATTCCCGGAACGGCTCCGGCAATAAACAATTGCGTTATATCAACCTGACAAACCATTCCATAGAGAATAATGGGCAAACTGGGTACAAATAAAAGTCCGATACTTCCGGTAGTGCTAACCAATCCCATAGAAAATTTTTCGCTGTACCCTTCCTTGAGAAGGAATGGCAGCATCAAAGCCGCAATGGCAATAATAGTGATACCGCTTGCTCCTGTCATAGCGGTAAAAAAGGAACATGCTATAACTGTTATGGTAACAGCACCACCGGGCATCCATCCTACAAATGCGTTGGACAAATTAACCAATCTGGTTGATGCTTTGCTGTCAACAAGAATATAACCGGCCAAAACAAACAAAGGAATAGCCATGATTCCCGGCGCATTCGCCAATCTTTGCATTTCGATTATGCTCGATGATATATCAACATGAGAAATAAAATGAAATATAAACATGGACGCGCCGGTGACAATGGCAAAAAGCGGCGTTCCGCATATAGCTCCCAATATTATAAGAATCGTGAAAATGATAGTCATCTTTTTATCCCTTCCCTTTTAGTAATTTTTGCATTTGCATTTTCTTGGTTTGTAACGCATCTCTTAGCTTTCGTTGAGATCAGCTGATCCCATAATCGGAAGTTTAACCTGCTCTTCGCCCAAGATATCTTTCTTCATGCGCAGCAGCGCCCTCAGTATTGTTACTGCAAAGAAATAAGGAATTACTAAACTGATTACCCAGTCCGGGACGCCCTGTAACATCAATTGCACGGTTGAATCCATTTGATACTTGATGTGCTTAATCGATGCAATAAAAAGAAACGAACAAATAACAATGACAAAGCCGTTGCCTACACTCTCTATCACTCGTTTCTTAGCTCCTTTCACTAAGTGAAGAACTATATCAATTCGCATGTGTCTGGCGTATTCTGAACATAACGCGCCCCCTATAAAAGCCATCCACAGAACTATACAGCGTGTTAATTCATCTATCCACATGTAACCTACTTTGAAAAAATTCCTGGCGATTACTTGACCGAAAGAAAGCACGATCAATAGAAAAAGGACAAGAATAATTAATCCTTTTTCCATGCGCACAAGGAATCCGTTAACCTGCTCTAAAAAGTTGAATAAACTTGACATCGCTTCTCCTTTTTTTCATGTATTTATTTTTACAATCGGGGAAATGCCACCAACCCTATTGTAAGTAACCTTTTAGAAAAATCTTCGCAAAACATACATATTTTACAGAAAGATTGCTATAAAATTTTTAAACGTGACAGCAGCCTGTTCTGTAAGATAAGCTCATGCTAAACAAATAATCCCAAAGCTACCTTCTCCAAGGCAAACGGATTACCATGAAAGCTCTCTCAAAGTTTACTTTTATAAAACAATCAATACTAAGATAAAAATATAATAGCTTTCGCCTTGCAGCAGAAGCTGTAAGGCGAATAAATTACACAAACTACTTCCTTTTTTTGCTTCTAAATTCCGCTAAGAGACCTTTAATTTCAGCTAAGTCGGCCTTGGAATAGTAACCTTTCGCGGCAAATTCATCCCAAACCGGCA
>AWGX01000546.1 GCA_000495415.1 Smithella sp. ME-1
AGGCACATAGTGCCGTGGGGCACCGTTCACTTCTTTAAACGCGGAAGCATTTATAATTATTTTTTCCCTAATTTAATAGCGCACAATTCTCCGCACATGGTGCAACCTTCATCCTTGGCACTCTTGCTTTTTTCCAACAGCGAACTTGTTTTAGGAGGATCGATGGATAAATCTACCTGTCCCTGCCAGTCAAAACTATTGCGGCACTGGGACATCTTTCTATCTTTTTCACGCGCGTTACTCACCCCTTTGGCAATGTCGGCAATATGCGCGGCGATCCGCGTGGCGATGACGCCATCGTGAACATCAGCCAGTGTGGGCAGACGTAAATGTTCGGCAGGTGTAACATAGCAAAGGAAATCGGCTCCGGCAGCTCCGGCAATCGCTCCGCCAATAGCTGAGGTAATATGATCATAGCCCGGCGCAATATCCGTGGGCAGAGGACCAAGCACATAAAAAGGAGCACCCTGACAGATTTCTTTCTGCAATTCAATATTGGCTTCAATCTCGGTTATGGGAACATGACCGGGACCTTCGATTATCGCCTGAACTCCTGCAGCACGCGCACGGGCAGCCAGTTTTCCCAGAATTATCAGTTCCTGCAGCTGTGCCTGATCGGTGGAATCATCTATCGCTCCCGGCCGCAGGCCGTCGCCCAGACTCAAGACCATATCGTAGCGATGAGCTATTTCCAAAAGTCGATCATATTCTTCATAAAGAGGATTTTCTTTTCTATTGCAATTCATCCAGTTGTCAATCATTGCGCCGCCGCGACTGACAATTCCTAAAATTCTTTTCTGCTTTTTCAAAGCGGCGACACTCATTCTGGTCACGCCACAGTGGACAGTAATGAAATCAACCCCGTCTTTGCCGTTCTCTTCAATAACATCGAACACATCTTCGGCTGTCATCTCCGATATTGCCTTACCTTTTTGTATCATCTTAACCGCTGCCTGATAAATCGGCACGGTTCCGACAGCGACACTTGATTCTTTCATAATTTTTTTTCTAATCATGGCCAGGTTTCCGCCCGTTGAAAGATCCATAATCGCATCGGCACCCGCTGCGACAGCAACCTTTAATTTCTTCATCTCCAGATTTAAATTGCTATGATCTTTGGAAGTACCGATATTGGCATTTACTTTGGTACGCAAACCTTCCCCGATTGCCAGCGGTTTGATAGTCGTGTGTTTTACATTGCGAACAATAACAATTGTCCCTTTGGCAATTCCCCGGCGTATATATTCGGGCGCTACCCCTTCTTCCCTTGCTGCTATTTTCATTTCTTTAGTGATTAAGCCTTTGCGGGCTTTTTCTAATTGTGTCATGACATCCTCCAAAACATTAAAACATCTTCTTATATCGCGGAAATTGTCCGCGTTTATTGTGAGACTCGTATTTCAAAAACGAAGTGCATTGAA
>AWGX01000547.1 GCA_000495415.1 Smithella sp. ME-1
GCGTTAAGGTTTATTTGTTTACTCCTTCGGGAAGTTATTTAGGAGTTTATTCGGTTACCGATAGTTCCGGTAACGTAACTTTCAATCTGCCTGTAGGCGGCAGTTATAAAGTAAGATCCGATATTATGGGCAACCCGTATTGGAGTAATGTTTTTGTGGTATCAAGCGGTGGAACCAATAATTTGGCTGTTGATACCGGCGGCGGTATTTTGCAGACAAATATTTTGCAGGCCGCAGGGGTTCCCTTGACTAATGTATCCGCCTATTTGTTCAATAGCAGCGGATCTTATCTGGGACTGACTCAAAAGAGCGATGCTGCAGGAGCGGTAAGCTTTGCCGTGCCTCAGGGAACTTATAAAGTACGTGCCGATTATTTGGGCTATCAGTTCTGGAGCGGTGCTAATGCTGTCAGTTCCAATGTTACAACAGATTTGCTTATCGCGCACAAGGATGTCGGCGTAGTTGTCAATGGTGCATTCCAGGGGTCATTAGCTCCTCTGAGTAATTTAAATACTTATCTGTTTACTTCTGCCGGTTCGTATATGAGTAAGACGCTCAAGACAGATACGGCTGGTAAGGTAGGATTTTCTGTACCCCAGAAGGCTTATAAGGTACGTGCGGATTACCTGAGCCAGCAATACTGGTCGGAAGAATTTATCTGGGCAGACAAGGTTATAAATGTTCCTATGGCCGACGCTGCCATAACGATGGTTGGTGCGGGTATGCCGCAAGCCAACTTGCCGGTCTATGTTTATAGCACCGCCAAGTCTTATCTGGGCATAACAGCGAAAACAAATGCTGAAGGCAAAGTTACATTCCGATTGCCCGCGGGTACGTACAAATTCCGGGCAGATTATCAATCAAGCCAGTTCTGGTCGACAGATCAGACTTTGGTTGCCGATCAGTCTAAAGATGTGACGATTTCCACCGGCGGCAGTAATTTTAACCTGACAGTAAAAGCCAACACCAATCCTCTAGCAGGTGTTCACTGCTATGTCTTTAATGATAAAGGTTCTTACCTTGGAGTAAGCAATGCTACCGATGCCAGTGGCAAGGTGACATTCGCTCTGGCTGACGGGTCTTATAAATTCCGCGTTGATTATCTTGGTTATCAATTCTGGAGCGGCGTTATGACCGTGCCCACCACACTGGATTTGACTATGACAATTCCAATGTCGACTGTCGTCGCTAATGTCGGAACTGCTTACGGCACGATTAGTAATGTAACAGTTTATTTGTTTAG
>AWGX01000548.1 GCA_000495415.1 Smithella sp. ME-1
ATCCCAAACCGGCATGAGTCTCTTCTTCAGAAGATCAATCTCCGCGGGAGTCATCTTAACTTCTTTCATTCCGTATTTATACATGGCTTTCAGACATTTTTCATTGCTCTCACGGACTTGCCGCCGGAAGTCTTTCTCTATTGACGTTACAAAATAATCGATAGCAACCTTCGCTTCCTCAGGTAACAGATTCCATGTTTGCATCGTTATCACACCGCCGGCCGGCGAATAACGTATATG
>AWGX01000549.1 GCA_000495415.1 Smithella sp. ME-1
CAAAACCAGACTGATGAAGAAATGATTGCCGAAGTCGTTGTTGAAGCGAGTAACCTTGAATTAACTCAGGACCAGGGAATGCGTGTGACAGTTCCAGCAAACAATCGCATTGAAATCCGTTTCCCTGGGAAAACAATCATGGCTGGCGATGCGTACCTTCAGATTGCTGCTGTTTCTGGATCGGAATCGGATGCGGCGCAAATTTCCCTCCCGGTGTACACACCTTCCACCACAGAAGCATTTGCTACATATGGTGTCCTGGAGGATGAAGGAGCCATTGCTCAACCGATATTATCCCCTGTAGATGTCTACCCTCAGTTTGGTGGATTGGAAATAACAACATCTTCAACAGCGTTGCATAGCCTGTCAGACGCAGTTCTGTATTTGATTGACTATCCATTCAATAGTAGTGCCCAAATGGCGTCAAGAATATTGGCAATTGCAGCTCTCAAAGATGTTCTATCAGCCTTTAATGCGGAAGGTCTCCCTTCTCCTGAGGAAATGGAAAAATCTATCCAGATGGATTTAGAAGGTTTATCGAAATTACAAAATTGGGATGGTGGATTCCCTTACTGGTCAAAGGGGTATGAATCTATTCCTTTCCATACAGTGCATGTTGCCCATGCCGTACAACGGGCAAAATCGATGGGATTCGAAGTAAACGATCAGGTTTGGGGAAATGTACTTACTTATCTTCAAAATATCGAACAGTATTATCCTTCATGGTACAGCTTAAAAGCCAAACAGACGATCAGCGCCTATGCTCTATATGTTCGCATGCGCATGGATGACTTGGATTCAAAGAAAGCCAAAGCATTGGTTGATGATCAAGGAATTGAAGAATTATCTTTGGATGCTATAGCCTGGATCTGGCAAGTGTTACTTCAGGATTCTCAATATGAAACCACTGTACAAGAAATCCGCAGACATGTTGGTAACCAGGTGGTTGAAACAGCTGGAGCAGCCAATTTCTTCAATGGATATTCAGATGATGATTACGTATTACTCCATTCCAATCGCCGGACAGATGCTCTGTTGTTGGATGCAATGATCGCAGACAATCCTGAGTCTGATTTGATACCGAAAATAATTACTGGATTGCAGGCAAATCGTACCAAAGGTCGTTGGGATAATACCCAGGAAAATGTTTTTGTGATTTTAGCCATGGATAATTACTTCGATACCTACGAATCCGAAGAGCCTGAGTTCATCGCCAGAATATGGTTAGGTGATACCTATGCAGCAGAAAGCACGTTCAGCGGATATTCAACAGATCGCTATCAGACCATGGTCCCAATGCAAAACTTGTTTGATATCATTGGGGAAAATGAGTCAGAAGATATTATTCTATCCAAAGATGGAATTGGAAGATTGTATTATCGTTTGGGACTCAAATATGCGCCTACTGACCTGCAATTAGACCCGCTTGAGATGGGGTTTGTTGTTCAAAGAGGGTATGAAGCGGTAGATGATCCAAATGATGTATGGCTGGATGAAGATGGGACCTGGCATATCAAAGCTGGGGTTCGTGTAAAAGTAAAACTTACGATGGTAGCAAATAACCGGCGCTATCACGTCGCGCTGGTCGATCCTTTGCCAGCAGGATTGGAAATTATCAACCCCAATCTGGCTGTTAGTGAAAGCCTTCCTTCAAGCCCCAATGAGACCAGAAGCTTCCTTTGGTGGAATCAATGGTACCAACATCAAAACATGCGTGATTCGCGGGTTGAAGTATTTACCAGTCTATTGTGGGATGGTGTCTATGAGTATACTTACTTCGCTCGGGCAACCATGCCTGGTACATTTATCGTTCCATCAGCCAAAGCTGAAGAAATGTATTCACCCGAGGTATTTGGGCGTGGACAAAGCGATATCGTAATAGTAGAGTAAGATAACTCACAAACAATAATACCTGGTCTGTTTTTGCCAGACCAGGTATTTCTATTTATTTTATTGTGAAATTACTTAGGACCAATAAACACAATTTCCATTAAAATCTTATCAGGTGCTTCAAAAATGACCTGGTAATATGTATCATCCGGCCTATTACTGAAATCAGGTCTGTGGCGGGGTGTATCAAACAAGGCAGGGATGTTCTTAGCTATTAAAAATGTTATCGCCTCATCTACATCATCAATTGATTCAGCATGAAAGGCAATATGGTTCATTCCAAATCCATCATCATTTTCAACCTGATTGATTGGATTGGTGAACCAGAGACTGGTACCATCCAAATACCCACATCCCAACATATTATCACTTCGGTGCAAAACCTTCCAACCCAAAAAGGTCAACATTGAATTGGATATGGCCGAAACCAACTTTCATCTCCTACTCCTTTTATCTGTCTACATTAATTTTTTACATTGAAAACTGGATCTTCCCCGTTTCAGTATTATCATAACCAGGGAACTGTTTAATAAATTTTTTACCCTCAGAATGTTGAAACCATTGTATTAAAAGGTTAAATGGTTCCTCATTCATTTGATCGTGATAAAAAACAAGATCATACCTTTCAAGTGTCAAAAAAACAAAATCCAGTCCATAAGCAACAGCTACGGATTCCAGACCAACTCCAGCCCCGGCACTTCCTTCAGCGATAACCCGCCCAATTTCAGAATGTGTGGAATATTCATGATCATACCCACTCACCTGATCTGGCGAGATGCCATTCTGAACCAACATCATATCAAACCAGACCCTGGTTCCTGACCCGGGTTGACGATTCGCGAACCGGACTCGCCTGTGGATGACATCGACAATGGAAGAAATCTTTTGAGGATTTCCAGAAGGAAGAATTAATCCCAAACGACGATGAGCCAGGGTTAATAAAACCATTTTCTCACCGGAAAAAATTTTCTTCACATCTTCTACATTGTAAGTATCGCTTTCAGAATCCCACAGGTGACAACCGGAAATATCAGATTGATGTTGTTTGAGAGCTTTCAAACCACCCAAACTGCCTGAAAATCTGACCTTTAATCCAAAACCAGGAAAAATTTCAGAAAATCTTGTCGAAATTGAGTTGAACAATGGATCATGACTTCCAATAAATTTGATCGTCTTTTTTATATAGTTTTGATCTTGAATATCCGCTAATTTCCAACGATCCATGGCGATGTTGATTGAGCTCTGAATTTCCTCAAGACTGTATCCCATCGATAAAGCTTCCAATAGGAATTCTTCTGAGCGATTCACCAATGTCGCCCTACGAATTACAGTATCCTTATTGCGTTGCGCAGGAGTTAGATTTCCTCTTACAATCGTTCCTTTGCCAGCCCGACTATCTAATATTCCTAATTGAGATAGTTCGTGATAAGCGCGTTGTACTGTCCCTTGCGTACACCCCCATTGTCGGCTCAATTCTCTGACAGAAGGCAATCTGTCTCCAGGATTCAATTTCCCATCCAAAATATCTCTGCGAATAGCCTCAGCAATTTGAAGATAGAGGTGTAATTCCTCCATTGATCATCTCCTTTTTCATTCTTTGGTAAAGAATCTAACAACAAATATGATAAATAAACGCCAAAAATGGAATCCTTATTTGTCACTAATATTTATTATAGTGACAAATATTGTTTCCTTAATCCCTTGAACAATTGGATTTGGAAATATTTATGTTGTAGCAGGTCCTGCGATTTTTATTCTGAGTAAATCCTTATAATACTCAGATGAAATCATAGTTAAGGTTAATTAGTATTGATCAGGTATTAACTTCCCGGTTGACCCATTTCTGCTGGTATTTGCTATCTGATCATATTGTTCTGACCGTTAAGATAATTTCCTTTTATCTGGATAATTCTTTCACTTTTACTGTTTCTAATTTTTTCTCTGATGGAGAAGTAGTTAATTGAGTGATCACTCCTTTTGGTGTAAATAAAACCACGAGAAAACCTAATACAGCAGCCCCAAGCGCTATATAAAACATATTTGCCATTGATGTACTTAAAGCGATTCTGAGTGGTTCAGAAAATGCTGTTTCAGAACCTGAAGTCTGGTTTATTAGTCCACTCAATGAAATCGTACTGATTTCAAACCCGGATTCAATCAATAACCTGGATAATCTACTACTCAGAAATACCCCCAGAACACTCACTCCGATTGTTCCACCAATGTTTCGACTGAATTGAATGGTGGAGGTGGCTGTCCCGAGCACATTCCTGGGGACAGTCGTTTGAATAATGATCATAAAAACAGGAATGGTTAATCCCATACCAATTCCCATAAAAGAAGTGTAAATCATAATTGCGAGTTGAGATGTGTCTAATCCAATCGTTGTTAATAGAAGACTTCCAATTACTAACAATACCATACCAATGATTGCCAGTAACCGGAAATTCAATTTAATCATCAGTCGTCCACCTATAATGCTGGTAAGTGCCCACATGAGGGACATTGGGGTTAAAGATAGTCCTGCCTGTGTTGCAGACGTACCAATAACAGCCTGAACAAATAATGGGATATAGGATAGGCTACCGAACATAGCCCAACCAGCCAAAATTCCATGTAAAAATGCCACAAGAAAGAGCCGGTTTCCAAACAATTTCAATGGCAATATTGGATCTTGTGCTTTTTTCTCAATAAAGACCAAAACACTCAATAAAATTATCGCTATGATGATAAAGAATAAACTGGAAGAATTTTCCAATCCATTTAGACCTAATAATAAGCTTAATACCCCAACCGTAAGCAGTACGACTCCGGGAACATCCATTTTCACTTTTTTCTTTGAGATATTCTTATCTTCAATCCATGCAAACCAAACGAAAATGATTGCCAGTGTTCCTGGAACCAGGTTGATGAAAAACACCCATTCCCAGGATATTTGATCTACCAACAAACCACCAATAAGTGGACCAATCACAGATGAAAGTCCCCAAACACTGGAAATTAACCCCTGCATTTTTGCTCTTTTTTCAACACTGAACAATTCGCCAATCACTGTTAGTGCCATAGGTAAAACACCACCTGCCCCCATCCCCTGAATCGCTCTAAATAGAATCAAGGTTTCCATGGACGTAGCCAGACCACATAATACTGATCCAAATAAAAACAGGCCCATTGAAAAGGTAAAGACTTTTTTCCTGCCAAATATATCCGAAACTTTTCCATAGATCGGGACGGTTGTCGTTGATGCGAGCATATAGATTGAAAACACCCAACTATAGATAGATAAACCACCTAACTGAGCAACGATCGACGGCATGGCTGTTGCCACGACTGTTCCTTCCATTGATGCAAGGAATAAGCTTAGAATGACCCCTGCTGTGATGATATTTATTCTTTTTTGAGACAAGATTTAGATCTCCAAAATTTGGATGAGAGTGGATTGTTTACACAAAGAAAGAATCCAGATGATTACAATTTTGCTTTTTTCAGATAATTAAAAATAATCCAGTAAAATACAATGTCAAACAATATCATTAAGCTATCAAAAAGACCGATAGGTTTTTGAAGACTAACAACTAAGTCAATCAGCACTACAATCAAAAGTAAATAAATGTTTTTGTCATGGTTTTTTTGTAAAAATAGTCCACTCAATAAGAAGGCGATTGCTAGCCCAAATCTCGATAATGTCGAAAACCATAATTCTTCGTTTTGAGCAGATGTCAGATCACTCGTCGAAAACATACTGCTTATTCCCAAAATTACCCAGGCTGTAGCTTTGACAAATGATAAAGACTGCAGGTTCCTTATGGTTTTGAAAAATGAGTTTGAGTTGAAATTATTGTTCATTAGTGACCAGATTGTAAAATATGATACAGAAATACCGGATAATTATAATTCAGTTTTTATAAGATTAATTTTTGTGCCTGATCATCAGGGTTACAAATAGAAGAATAAAATATCAAAACACAGTAGAAAGTTAAAAAAAACAACACCGTTTATAAATTTGGTGTTGTTTTAATTTTTGATTTCTGATCTAATCAAAGAATCGATTTTACCTCCTAAATAACTTGGCGATGAACAAAACAATTACGGAACCAAGAAAGGCGACAAGAATTGTTTGTAAGTTAAATCCACTGATCGCATTTGAAATATTCAAAAGTGATCCAGCTAACCATCCTCCAACCAATGCGCCAATTACACCAATCACTATATTACCTAGCAGACCAAATCCTCTACCTTTCATAACTTTTCCAGCTAACCAGCCAGCAATTGCGCCAACAATGATCCAGGTAAATAAACCCATTTTAACCTCCTTTACTATATTTTCAGTTTATCAAAATAAACCATTGATTACAACAAAAAACATAAGTCTACTTGATCAGGGTGTAGCGGGCACCTTTAATAATGCTCCCACAACATAACCTGCTAATGCAGATACTGTTCCTATAAGAGCAATTTCAAATCCACTTCTGACTGGTTTTCCTATCGTTACATGTGCTTTATAAGCACCAACAATAAACAAAACGATACTGGTTAGAATAACGGATGCAATCATACTCCAGCCAATAGACAAAAATGTAAATGGGATTAAGGGGATTACCGATCCAATGATGGCCGAAATTCCTACAATAATAGCGGATTTTAGAGCCGTACTTCTATCAGCCGGTGTCAATTTATGTTCTTCTGCCATCATAACAGCCACCCAAACATCTTCATTTGCTGTTATTGTATCCACAATTTTGGTTAACAGATTGCCCTGAAATCCTTTGGCTTGATAAATTTTTCGAATTTCATCTTTTTCCAAATTGGGCACACTCTGGATATGCCGGTATTCGCGTTCACGTTCACTCTCATAAAAATCAGCAGTCGCTAAGGTGGAAGTGTAGGCAACAGCACCCATCGAAATGGATTCCGCAAAAGTGGCAGCCAAGCCAGCCACCATCACAACCCTAACGTCACTGGTCGCTGCTGCAACACCTAAAATCACCCCTAAAACATTCACCAGACCATCCTGCCCACCCAGGATAATTTCTGATAAATTCCACTCTTTTTTATGGGGATCTTTTTCAGTATGGTGAAATTCATCATCAAAACTTTGAATCCTTAATCCTGGTTTGCTTTTATCCATATTTTCCTCTTAAAAGAATCAATAATCTCTTTTTGCTATTTTTAGTATAGGTAATTTTAGAAAATAAGCAATTCAAGAACGGGATTTTCTGGTTTTATGATTAATGGATTATAAAAAACTTGAAAACCAAGTCACAAGTCAGTACACTGAATGATAGAGGAAAGATAAGAATTTTTGGAACTTTTTTCAATTGAATAACATCTATTCTATGCATCCCTGATCAATCCTAAGGGATGGAAACGAATGAAGGAGAATCTTATGAAACGTTTATTTATCCCATTTTTATTGTTACTGGTTCTGGTGGTGGCTTTTGTACCACAATCAGCACATAATGTTCAAGCTTCTACCATACCCACATTCAGCATCGTTAGTGTGGTTGAAGATTCAAAAGTAACCATCAAAACCTATGATTTCCCAAAGGATATTGATTTTAAGGTGACCATGGGGGAATATGGTACCAAAGGAATTGGTGGAATTCTTGTGACCACTACTGATTCTGGAGATGGCGGCACCTTGACCTTGACATATGATGTACCTGCGGAACTGAAGGGCTTGGACAGAATTGCCATCCGTCTGGAAGCGACCAGTGGTGGATATTACGCCTACAACTGGTTCTGGAATAACACCAGTGAAGTCAGCAGTGGTACAACCCCAGGTTACTCTGGAATTCCAACCTTTAGCATTGTCAACGTGGAAGAGGATGCAAAAGTTACCATTAAGACCAATAATTTCCCGAAAGATGTAGATTTCAAAGTCTTGATGGGGCAATATGGTACGAAGGGTATCGGTGGTACATTGGTGACTACAACTAATTCAGGTGATGGTGGTGTGCTTACATTGACCTATGACATCCCTGCAGCACTGAAAGGTTTGGATCGAATCGCTATTCGATTAGAAGCAACCAGTGGTGGATATTACGCCTTCAATTGGTTCTGGAACAATGATAGTGATGCGACCACTCCTACTGTTCCTGTCATCTCTGGCTATACTGGTATCCCAACTTTCTTAATCAATGCTGTTGTTGAGGATTCTACGGTCACCATCAAAACGAATAATTTCCCGAAAGATGTTGAATTCAAAGTCCTGATGGGAAAGTACGGAACCGCGGGTATTGGTGGAACCCTGGTCACCACAACAGATTCTGGTGATGGTGGAGCATTAACCTTAACCTATGATATTCCTGCAGCTTTGAAGGGATTGGATCGCATCGCCATTCGCATGGAAGCAACCAGTGGTGGATATTATGCATACAACTGGTTCTGGAATAATACCTATCCCTAAAATCTAATTTTTACCAATAATTCACATAATCCTTAATCCACTTTCAGGATTATGTGAATATTGATTTAAGAAACAGAAAAATTAAACCTTTAGTAGCATCAATTATGTGAAACAGAAAGTGGAGTTGAAAGATTTAATTTAAAAACTCGGATAAAATTACTATATGCTCCCTTCAAAGCACTCAAGAATCCTCACCAATTTACCATGGTTGGGTCTTCTATTACTCATCATTCTTTCTATTTCATTCTTACTCCCAGTGTTACCAAACGATTTTTGGTGGTATTTGCGCCTGGGACAGGACATCATAAATACAACCAATATACCTTTAGTCGATACTTACAGCAGTACAGTTTTTGGACAACCTGTTTCTTATCCGATGTGGTTGTCAGCAGTAATATTATTTGTTCTACATCAACTCGGAGATTTAACATCAGTCGCCTTTGCTCGCGGACTCGTCATATCTGCTTTTTATACCATTTTATGGATAATCTGTATAAAAAAAGGGGCACCAGGATGGATTGCTACTTTATTAACGCTGGTGTGCGCATTGGCAGGTGCAAATAATTGGGCAGTGCGTCCGCAAATGTTTGTTTATCCTTTGTTTGGTATTACTTTATATTTCCTGAGTGAATTTTCAGATGATATAGTAACAGATCCTCAGAAAATTGATTCACCACAAAAATCATCAAGATTATTTTTGTTGATTCCCATTGCACTATTTTGGGCAAATTTACATGGATCAGTCATCCTGTTTTTTTTCATCACAGCACCTTATTATATGTTCCACCTGAGAAATAAAAAATTCCTTTTAGTACTCATTTTGGCTTTTCTGACGACTTTAATCAATCCACGTGGTCCTTTGCTTTGGCTGGATACATTCCAGTTGATCCAGGCTTCTGGAAATCAATTCAGTCAGGAATGGAACCCACCAGTAAATTCTGGCTGGCAAATGAATCTTTTTTTCATGTGGTTACTTGCTTTCATCCCTATGGTAGCATATTCAACCAAGAAATTAAGACCTTATGAATGGATCTGGTTACTGGGTTTTGGCTGGATGGCACTTTCTAGTGTTCGCTACGTAATCTGGTTCCTGGCATTATTACTAATTTTTTCTTGCTGGTTAATGCAAGGTATATTGAAAAAAAATACAAATGCTTTTAAATTCCAATTGATCCCTTTTAACATCACAATTCTGGTTATCTTAACCCTCCTCCCCCTGAGTCTACTGCCTGGTATTCGAGAAAATTGGTGGAATCAATCACCTGATGTGATATCAAAATACACACCGGTTGAAGCTGTAAACTGGATCAAAGAGCATCCAAATCTGCCACAACCTATGTTCAATGATTACATTTATGGTAGTTATTTAATTTACGCATTACCGGAACAACCGGTGTGGATTGACACAAGATTTTATCCTTACCCAGAAGCACTATGGCAAAAGTATCTCTCCATCTCAAATGCAGAAGCAGGCTGGCTTGAAAAACTTAAGGGAGAAGGTGTTGGCACAATAATGTTAGATAAAACCTCGCAAAAGAAGCTTATTGATGAAATAAAAGGCACTTCTAATTTTTGTGATTTATATGAGGACGAACATTCAATCATATTTTCGAAATGTGATTGATTACCAGCAAAATGAAAAATAATACATTCGATGTCATCATTATCGGTGGAGGATTTGCTGGTTGTGCGCTTGCTTATCATTTCGCAAAAGCAAAAATCGACACGTTATTACTGGAAAGCAAACATATTTGTAGTGGCACATCTTCTGCCTGTGCTGGTCGAGCACAAATGTTTGATAGTGAAACACCGGAATATTTAAAAATTGTTCAGCAAGGATATTCTGAGTTACCCTTTTTGGGTGATGAAATAGAAATCGATTTAGAGTGGAATTTACCTGGGCATCTAACACTTTATTATTCTGAAGAACAATTAGCATCTCAGCTCGAGAAAATTGCCTGGATGAGAGATTTGGGTCTCTGTGCCGAATTTGTAAAACCGGAAAAAATAAAGGAAATTGAACCTTTCTTGAATTCTGAAAATTGCGTTGGTGCAATTCTTGCTGAAGAAGGTCATCTCAATCCATTTAAATTCGGTTGGGGCTACCTCAAATCAGCCAAAAAGTTAGGTGCAACCATCAAAAGTTTTTCGAAAGTAGAACAATTCATTTTTAATGATAATAAGCTTGCAGGAGTAAAAACCAGAACACAATCCTATTTCGGAAAATATATCATTTTAGCCACTGGAGCATGGTCAAGATCGTTAACCCACAAACTTGGCGTAAACTTGCCACTTTTCTTCACCAAGGCCGAAGCGATGGTAAGTGAGCCACTACCTGGAATTCTTCATCATCACATTGGGACCAACGGTTTTTATGATTCCGTCCATGGGAAAAATAAAAGTGTTACACTGGGTTTGGGTCAACATATCAATGGTTGCTTATTAATATCAAACGCAATTCAACCATCCAAAATAATCGATCGAACCAGCAGTGCCTGGGGAATGCCTGCAATAAACCAAAAAATGAGGGAATTCTTTCCGTCTTTGAATAACATAAGAATGATACGCACGTGGTCGGCGCCCAGTCCTTTTTCAAAAGATTATCAATCCATCATTGGTTGGTTACCACAAGTAGAAAATCTTTATATCGCATCTGCTTTCCATTTAGCCATACCAACAATACCCATTTTTTCAAGACAAATTGTTGATCATGTTTTATCTCAAAGTCATAATTTGGCATCAGATTTCCTTGAACCATATTCTCCCAAAAGATTTTTTAAGTAAAGTATCACTTCATTATATTTACAGCATTTCTTAATCTATTTTTAGTTTGACTATTATAGACCTGTATGTTTTAATTTATTTATCCAGGTTTTTCTACATCACATATCACTACATATTTCCATTAAAGGAAGCAAAAATATTATGAAAATGGGTATCAATATAATTCCCATAATGCCATTATCCGAGATCATAGAGATTATTAAGGCCGCAGAATCCATCGGATATGAATATTGCCTTATTGCAGATGAGGGGATGACCCCGGATGTTTGGGTAACTCTAGGTCTGGCAGCACATGAGACCCATAAGATATTTCTCGGGCCGGTTACAAATGGATATACTCGTCACCCAGCCGTTACAGCGATTGCGACTGCCACCCTGAATCAAGGCAGCAATGGAAGAGCTATCCTTGTTTTGGTAGCTGGTGGCTCAATTGTTATGGATACTTTCATGATTCAACGCGAAAAACCTTTAAAAGTGGTCAAGGATAGTATCAACATTTGCAGAAGTTTATGGTCCGGCGAACCCTTTAATTTTGAGGGAGAATATTTTTCATTGAAGAATGCAAAAATGGAGTTGCCATCACAAAATATCCCAATCTGGATTGCTGCTCGAGGAGAGCAAATGCTCAAACTGGCTGGACTCATGGCTGACGGTGTGTTGTTGATGGTGAAATCCGATATTGGTCCGGCATTGAAATTGGTTGATCAATTCGAAAATCATCCACTAAGGATCTATATGGACCGAATCGCTTACACAGAACAAATGATTGAAGATGCAACCCATCTGTTTCCTTATGTATTAACAGATACCCCAGAAAGACAACTGAGTGGATTTCTTAATCAGCATGAAATTAGTCAACTCAAATCAGCTTTGGATACTGGTGGTACTGATGCAGTCGCTAAATTAATTACAAAAGACATGATCAAACGATACAAAGTCGCTGGCTCACCATCAGAATGTTCCCTAATCCTTAACCAATTGAAAAATGATCATAAATTGGATATGTTTGTTTTAAATATAACCACTGGCGATTTACAAAAGAACATCAGCATGTTGTCGGATGTATATTCTATCGTAAAAGAAAGCGCATAATAAAGTTTTAATAAATTATTGATTGAATTTTTATCAACGACTCAAATTATTCAATACAGAAAAGCAACCATGACTCAACTAACTTCCACTAACGGTACACTAACATTCGGTAAGGGGCATCCTGCTATGTTAATCAATGATCAATTGCATGTGATTAACAAGCCAGATTCAATCATCGAACCGATCAGCAAAGGAAATATTGATTATTTTCTCGAACTTGCTAAATGGGGAAAATCATCAGGGGCTGATATGACTGCCATATTAATCACACATCCAGAGATCGATGAAGTCAACCTGTTACCCAAATTGGCAAAATCCATCCATGAAGAAACTGGTATGCCGGTCGGTTTGGACACAAGAAATGCAGAGGCCATCGAGGCTGCCCTGGCAGAATTATCTCCTTATAAATCGATCATCTGGACTGTTACAGCGGAACAGTCCGTGTTAGAAACACTATTGCCCATCGCAAAAAAATACAATGCTGTCGTGGCGGGCATGCCAACCGGTTTGTCCGGATCAGGTGTACCCATGACTGTTGAGGAAAGAATGGCAGCAGCAAAGAAAATAATCGACACCTGTTTGGAATTTGGTATTCCTAAAGAAGATATAGTCATCGATGCAATCTGTATGCCAGTGGCTTTGTTACAAAATAATTCATTTCGCATCACCCTGGAGACTATTGCATTATTGAGCGAAATGGGAATCACTTCCCAATTAGGCATTGGTAATGCAGGTAGTAATATGCCCATGCGTGATCCCATCCATCTGGCTTATTTGCTGGGAGCTTTATCCTGGGGATTAGATGCAGCATTCATCAATCCAGGTATCCAAGGATTAATCTCCAGTGTACGAGCAATGGATATGCTCACAGAGCGTGATCCTGATTGCAAAAGATTCCTCAAGCATTATCGCAACTCTCCTCAACGTCAACAATAACCTTCATCAAGAATATCAAAGCAGGCTTCATGCGTATCGAAAATAAACCGGAGTATGGTCATATCCACCGACAGTGAGGTGCAATCATAATGGAACAGACTGAATTAATCGTGATCGGTGCCGGCCCAGCTGGTATCCAGGCTGCAATAATCGCTTCGGAATTAGGATTGGAAGTAACACTGATAGATAGCCAACCTTCCGCAGGTGGACAATATTTTAAGCAGATACCTCAAGAATTCAATATTCATGATACAGGTTATCATCAAAAACAAGAATCGAAATTATTCAGACAATTAGAGAACTCAACTTTAAAATTTCTAGGCAAGACTCTTGTATGGGGAATATCCCACAATCCGAAAACTAATTTATGGCAGTTAACGCTACAAGGAGATAATTGGCCGTCCAGAATTGAAACTCCTTTTATTGTGATTGCTACAGGTGCATATGATCGCTCCATTCCATTCCCGGGTTGGGATATGCCTGGTGTCATCACTGCTGGTGCAGCACAAATCATGATTAAAAATCAAGGAATCCTTCCTGGAAAACAAGTTATTGTTACAGGAACGGGCCCTCTGCAATTAGCTGTTGCATCGAACCTATTTGAAGCGGGTGCAAAAGTTCAGGCTGTGCTTGAATGTAATCAAAATTTATTTTTTAGAGGAATTCCACATCTTCCATCCATTTGGGGACAATGGAGAAGACTTGAAGAAGGATTCCAATATGCTGGAAACATAATCAAAACAAAGACTCCATACCGAATAGGTTGGAGTGTGATTAAAGCAGATGGATTTGAAAAGGTGGAAGAAGTCACCATCGGAAAATTAGATACTGAAGGTTACCCAATTCACACAACGAATCAAAATCTTGCGTTTGATGCAGTAGTTGTTGGGTTTGTGTTGACACCCAGCACTGAATTTTTTCGGTTATTAGATGTCGATGTGTACTACTCGCAACCAGAAGGAGTCTTCCTGCCAAAAAGAAATGATTTTTTTCAAACTAGCGCTCAAGGAATCTACCCTGTTGGTGATTGTGCCGGAATTGGTGGAGCTAACCTGGCTTTGTTGGAAGGTCAAATCGCAGCTTTTGATATTTCGGTCAAATCGGGTCTTGCCAATTCCTCCAGAATGGATAAAGCAATCCAGCAAACAAAAGCCAGAAACTTACGTGAACAAAAATTTGCCCGCATGCTAGGTGATGTTTTTTCAATTCCACAAGGATTATTCACCTTAGCCCAACCCGACACTATCATTTATCTCTACGAACATATCAAGCTCGCCGAAGTGCAGGAAGCTGTTAACTTTGGCGCTCAAAGTGTGACGGACATTAAGAATATCACACGCAGAGGAATGGAAAATTGTCAGGGACGCACTTGTGACTCCATCCTCGCCCAGATCCTATCTCGAGAAGCAAAGTGTGATCCTCAAGAGTGTCATTATCTGAACATCCGACCACCAGTTCACCCCATTTCAATCTCAATAATCGAAGAAAAAGACTACGAGGTACTAGCATGAATTCTTCCAATACTTACGATGTAATCATTGTCGGGGCAGGTGTAGTTGGTTGTTCCATTGCTTATCATTTGACAAAAGCTGGGTTTTCTGTCGCACTGATCGAACAAAAACATGTTGGATCCGGCGCTTCTGGTGCGAATTTTGGCATGGTGCAATCCAATGATGTCGAGATTAAGCACAGTATCCCAATGGTCTTAAAAAGCTATAAACGGTTTGATACATTGGAAGATGAATTAGGCATGTCCATTGGTTTCAGACGAATTGCTTCGTTAAGATTATTGAGTTCTGAATCACAGTGGATGAATTCGATTGATCGTGCCAGCATTTTATCAAAAGCCGGAATTCCATATGAGTTTATCCCTCCTGAAAGAGTGATAGAAATTGAGCCAGCGGTAAGCCCGGATGGTTTATTTGGTGCCACCTATGCATCCTATCAGGGGCAAGCCAACCCATTTTTGTTAATGTGGGCGTTTCTGCGAAAAGCAAATCAGCAGGGTCTTTCTTTACATACCTATACCGAAGTAAGGAAATTATTAATTCGAAGCGGAAGAATTATCGGGGTCGAAACAAACCGAGGAACATTTTATTCAGGATCCATTGTTCTGGCAACAGCCGCCTGGACACGCAAATTGGGTGAAATGATCGGTCACAACTGGAACATTCATACCTTCCGAGCATCTGCCATGGTTACTGAGCGTTTCTCAGATCTGCAGATCAATTCAATCGTTACTTCTGCTGACCATATTGAGATGGAAATTAACGGTCCAAAAGATGCTGAATTAACGGTAATGGTTTTATCCCAGACCCAGGAAGGAAATTTCTTAATTGCCCAGGCTGATCGCCCAGGTGAAGTGCTTGATGGAAGAATCAGTCATGTCGCACCAAAAGCGATGTCAACCATTGCCACACGTTTTTTCCCGGTCCTGAGAAAGGCAAAGATCATCCGCACCTGGACCGCTCCAACTACCTACACAGAGGATGGCATGCCCTTGTTAGGCCCGGTTGATGACCTGAAAGGGTTGATCCTGGCTGCTTCATTCCGGTCAGCAATAGTCAATTCACCTATCGCTGGTGAAATAGTCACACAATTAATCGATAAAGGTTATAGCGATCTGATCGATATCAGCCCATTTGCACCTGAAAGAACCATGACTCAGGCGGATACGGTTTATCGTGTCAAATCATCGAAATCGGATGAAAACGAGATGCCTGATTAGCTCAGACATCTCGTACAAAATTATTCTTTTTCCATCGAAAAGCGGTAGATTTCTTCCGCTTTTTGTTGTGCCCTGGACAGAATTTCTTTTTCATCGAATTTGAAAAAGAGACCATGATCAAAAATGATGTCACCTTCTACCATGACCATGGTAATATTCTCACTATTGCCGGAATACACCAGACTGGCGATTGGATCATAACTGGGTGTTGTGTTCGGTTTTTGGAAATCAACCGCTATCAGATCAGCTTTTTTTCCCACGGTCAATGAGCCGATTTGATCCTGCATATTAATACATGCTGCTCCCTGGTCGGTTGCCATAGAAAAGATTTCCCAGGCTGATAAGGCTGCAGAATCATGATTGTGTACTTTCTGCAATAAAGCTCCCGCTTTCATCACTTCAATCAAGTTTTGACTGTCATTGCTCGCTGCTCCATCAGTACCAAGGCTGACATTTATCCCATGTTTTGTGAAGTCAACAATTGGTGCGACACCGGAACCCAGGATCATATTTGCCAGAGGGTTATATGAAATTCTTGTCTGATACCTCTTAAATAAGGACAGATCATCCTCCGATACCCGAATGGCATGCACACCCAGAAAATCTGTGTCCAATATACCCACATCCTCCAAGACACGCATGGTTGTCTTTCCGTATTTATCGAGACTGAATTGATCATCGTCAACAGTTTCGAGGATGTGCATAGTAACAACCATGTCATTTTTTTCGGCATATGCTGCGATTTCTTTTAAACCTTCAGCTGTCATGCCCCAAATCACGCTGGGAGCCACAGCAAAACTGATTCGTGGGTGGTCTTTATACATCTCACGGGAACGATCTACCTCCACCAGACTATCAGCTGCGGTGGCGTAAGATGCTGGTTTCACCGGGCTTCCCGGTAAGCGCTCGACATCTGTCATACCTCTTGCCAGCACACCTCGAATACCGCAATCATCAAATGCTTTCAAGACGTAATCAGCATAATGCGGTTTGACATGCGCATACATGAAATCGACCAGGGTTGTGTTACCAGATTTAATCGCTTCCATGCATCCCACCATTGCTGCCAGATAGATTGCTTCTTCGTCCAGATTAGGCATCATCAATCGTACAGAGTTATTCATCCATTTGATGAAGGTCAGGTCTTTACCCAAACCACGCATGAAAGTTTGAAAGAGGTGACAGTGAGTATTTATAAAGCCAGGAAGGATTAATTTCTCTTCTGCATCCCAGATTCTGGTTGCATCGGATGTTTCCAACAATTCCATAGTTCCGATCTTTTGGATGACACCTTTATCGACAATGATAACGGATTCACCACTCAGTAGATGGGTATTAACATCTACGATCTTTGCATTTTGAATAATTATGTCGAATTTATTTTTCATGATCCTTGCCAGTTTTCTATTTCCGATAGAAGGATTCTTTAATCATATCCTCTCGTAAAATACCTCCACTGAACATATTGCCAGTGTTGTAATTCATAAATTCGTAACGGGCGACGGTGTGGATATCTTTATCAACCACATAGAAATCACGGTGTCCTTCTTCAAAAATGTCGATGAATCGTTCGCCAAAACGTCGAGAAGCACTGAAAGGAGCTTCATTTACAACCGACAATATTTCTTCATCGGAACAATCCACCACATAGCGAACTGTGACCCCATACAGTAAAGCAGTATTGACACGATCCATAGCCAGCAATTCATCTTTTATCGGTGGAGCAATTGGACAGGTGCCCATCCCACTGATAATTTTTGCTATATCAAATCCCTTTCTGTATAGCCGCCAAACGGATGCTTCGACGGTACGTGAACAAACTTGAATGGATCCGGTTAAACTGGCAGTTTTTGTCGCTAAAATATAAACATTTTCAGGTCTGATTTTACAGGCTTCTGCCACCAGCTCTGCAATACTTTCATCAGGAACTTCCTGAGTTTGAGCTGCAAATACAGTTTCATGATGGATGTCCTGATAATGCCAGGATTGCGAAAAAATATCATTCCTGGCTATTGCGCGAGCAGGACCAGAACCAATCGGATTGATATAACCCGGGATGCCCTTTCCAGGCATCTTCCATCCAGAAAATTGTGAAGATAAAGTAGCTTCAACGGGTCGGTCAATGTAAACATCAATCGATGGAAAATGCAATTCACCTAAATGAAATTGACCAAAATCAATATGTCCCATGCCACCGATGGTTGCTTCCACCATTAACTTTCCGGCTTGAAAACCACCTGGTGCTTCGACTCCCATATCAACAACGGTTGCTCCGTTTTTTAAATGAACAACTCTACAGTTCAGTTGTTCTACGAAGGGTAAAATTTTCTCCTTGACGATTTTGACGGCTTGTTGATTGATACTAAACATTGATCCTCCAGTATATTTTTTTTTAATTAGTAATAGTCTAAAGGTTTCAAGAATTTTTAAATTAATGTTTCACGTATGGTTTACCCATTGCAGCTGGTGACCTCACTTTGCCAACGAATCCAACCATTGCCAGCATTGCCAGAATATATGGCGTCATCAACAAGAATTGGTATGGAATACCCAGATTCATTACCTGTATCTGCATTTGAGCTGCGTCAGCTGCGCCAAATAACAGGCATGCTAACAACACTCCCCAGGGATTAAATTTTCCTAAAACAATCGCTGAAATCGCTATCCAACCTCTACCTGCAGAAATGTTTTCGGTGAAATACGCTGTTTGAGTCAGCGTTAAAAATGCCCCGCCCATAGAAGCCAATATACCACTGACAACCACTGCCAGATAACGATTCACAACCACATTGACACCAGCCGTGTCCGCTACCTGGGGATTTTCTCCCACAGCGCGGAAATTCAATCCAGGGGTAGTGTGAAAGAAAAACCAGGCAATCAGAATCACCAGCATAAATCCAGCATACACCATCCAGCTATGTGAAAGAAATATCTCCCCAATGACAGGTAGAGAACCCAAACGGCCAAAATCGACACTTTTAAACAGTGTTGCAGCTGTTGTTGCAGTGCCGATCCCGATCAAACGGTATAGATACCCGGTGATGCCTAAACTGAAAACACCAATTCCCAGTCCGATCACCAGCTGACTGACTCGTAAATGAATGGATGTAAAAGCCAGAAGTAAACCCAGTAACCCACCTGAGACCATACCGAGTAATAATCCAATCCATGGATTTCCGGTGATATAAGAACCGTAATACCCGAAATATGCCCCGCAAAGCATCATGCCTTCTAATCCAAAATTAAATACACCAGCTTTTTGGGAAATCAGTCCTCCAAGGCTAGGAAATAAAAGAGGTATTGACATGCGTATTGACATGGTTAACCAAGTCACAATTGTTGTCATCCAGGTAGCATCCATTATGCTCTACCTCCAATCACGGTTTCGGATAATTTGTTCGTCAGATAACCACTGGCGATGACAAAAACAATAATCAGACCTTGAATAACATTTAACAATGGGAATGGCACTCCCGCTCCTCGTTGCATAGCTCCCATGCCTACCCTAATCACGGCAAACAACAATGCAGCAAGTAGAATGCCGATAGGATTGTAACGTCCCATTACGGCAACGCCTATGCCATCAAAACCATAACCTGCAGAAAACCCATTGACTATCTTAAATTGGGTGCCCATCAATTCCATTGCGCCACCCATACCCGCCAATCCACCGGTAGTAATTAACGCAACAATCGTAGCCCAAACAATGTTAATACCAGCATAGGAAGCTGCCCTACGGTTTGCACCAACGGTACGCATTTGATACCCAATCGGTGTTCGATAAATTAAATAAAACACTGCAGCCGTTACCAGTAAAGAAATAATAAATCCAAGATGCAATGGTGATTTGGATAATATAATCGGTAATTTTGCGCTGGGCAAAATTGTAGCCGAAACATATAAATAGCTTTCTGGTGGTTTAATTGGCCCATGGATCAGATAATCAACCAACAAGATGGCTACATAATTCAACATCATCGTATTAATCAATTCGTCAGAATTAAGGAATATTTTAAGAAAACCTGCAATCCCAGCCCAAACTGTCCCGAAAATAATCCCAGCGATAATGCAAAGTAAAACATGAAGCACTGGATGCAATCCATCAATATAGGCACCTACCAGAACTGCCCCTACAGCCCCCATCAAAAGTTGTCCTTCAGCTCCAACATTAAAAAATCCAGACTTGTGAGCGATTGCAAAACTCAAGCTACAAAATAAAAGCGGAACAAAGCGCGTTAGGGTTTCACCAAAACCATATCGATTTCCAAACGATCCTTTGATTAAGTAGGTAATCGCTTCCCAGGGGTTAATTCCGGCAATTGCAATTAAAATTCCTCCGATCAGCAAAGCCAGACCGATAGCAAAAATCGATATCAATGTAGAAATTAATCCCATATTGTTTCTGGCAAATAAGATGATCCGCTCTTTGATCGGTAATGAAGTGTTGCTAGTGGTGGATAATTCACTCATATTTTTTCCTAGTACAAACTCACAAAAAGGAGGAATACCCCTCGATAAAAAAATCGAGGGGTATTTAATTCAGTTATTCCCACATATATTTATCTGATGGAGGGGTTTCGACCTTACCATCAATCATATCCTGGGTTGCTTGTTCAACTGCGTCTTTCACTTCTTGAGGAACTGCATTATTGAATGGAGCGAGAAACTCTACACCTTCTTTCACTCCCAAAACATAAACCTTTCCCCATTCCAGGTCACCATTGATCATACCTTCAACAGCGATCGTAATATAACGGCCACTATCGAGGATATTACTGGTTAAAACGAGTTCTGGTGCAAGTGAATTGCGGTCCACAGATGAACCGATGGCGAAAGTGTTATTTTCTTTTGCTGCTTCGATGGCACCTACGGTACCCATACCAGCGTTTGCGTAAACGATGTCAGCACCATCTTTGATAGCCGCAGTCGCCATTTCCTTTGCTTTGACAACATCATCAAAGCTGCCTGTGAACAGGTGCAATATTTCAATATCAGGATTTTGTGTCAGTGCACCCATATACATGGCATTTACCATTGTAAGCGCAATTGGAGATTGGGATACAGTCACCATTGCAATTTTATTGGTCTCAGTCATCATCCCAGCGACAACACCAGCAAGATATACACCTTGCCAGTTCGTTGCATCCAGAGCCACCACATTCGGTGAACCTGCCATATAGCCAGTCACACCAAATTTAACATCTGGAAACTCTGGGGCAACTTCATTCACTGCATCGGTGAAATAAAGCTCGTGTGCATAAACCAGATCGTATTCGTCTGCAGCGTAGCTACGCAGCACATCTTTTACAGTTGCATCACCTACACTCTCTTGAATGCTGACTTCGAGATTGTATTTTTCTTTTAAAGCCATCAATGCTTCATAACCAGCCTGGGCATAACCGCCATCTTTGATGGTCGTATTGAAAATCATTGCTACACGAAGTGGTTCTTCCGCAGCAGGTTCTTCAACTACTGGCTCTTCTGCAGCGGGTTCCTCAGCCACCGGTTCTTCGACGACTGGTTCTTCAACAGCAGGTTCTTCAACAACAGGGGCTTCGGCAGCTGGTGCACAGGCAGCCAGCATACCAACCAACAAAACAAACGTCATTAATAAACTAAATTTCTTCATCGTTTCTCCTCAAAATTGGGTAATTAGATTTTTACAACAGTTTTTTATTAGATTGATCGCGATTTTTTGCAGCACCTCCTTTTAATTTAATGTTTATGAGAGCCGGCCATTAATAAGCCAATTTCCTCAATATCGGTAGAAGAATCCACCTCACCTACAATTTCACCCTCATAAATCACCAAAATGCGATCTGATAATTTTCGAACTTCTTCCAGATCAGTAGATATTAACAGAATTGTTACGCCTTTATCGCGCGCCTCCAATAATTTTTTGTGCACATACTCGATAGCTCCAACATCTAAACCCCAGGTTGGTTGCATAACAAGTAAAAAGTGGGTTTTCTTCAAAAACTCTCTACCCACGATAACTTTCTGTTGATTCCCTCCTGATAAATTTTTAACGGGGATATTTATGGATGGTGTACGAACATCATATTCCTGTATCAACCCATTCGCAAAGTTATCTATAACTTTTTTCTGTAAAGATATGCCTTTTGTAAAGGGTTTTTGATAGTGAGTCTCCAGGATAGAATTTTCAGATATATTAAAATCCATAACCAATCCCTGATTTCTTCGATCTGCAGGAATATACGACATACCCATCTCAATCAATTGACGGGTGGTGCAATGCGTGACATCCTTCCCAAACATGCTTATTTCCCCTGAGGTTGGTTTTCTCAAACCACTGATAATCTCTGCCAGTTCTTTCTGACCATTCTCGTCTACCCCGGCGATGCCAACAATTTCACCTTGACTGACTTTGAAGGATACATTTTTTAGCAATTGTCTGTGTTGATTATGATGATCTTCTAATGTAATAGCATCTAGTATCAAAATATCTTCGCCAGTTTTCGCTTCTGCTTTATCATATTGTGTGATAATTTCGCGACCCACCATTAATCGCGAGAGCTCATGTGGTGTTGTTTCAGATTTTTTCACTGTTGCAATTAGCTTCCCATCTCGCAATACGGAGATACTGTCGCTTATTTGCATCACTTCTTTCAATTTATGAGAAATAAAGATAACTGTCGTTCCTTTTTTATTCAGTTCCGTGATCATCTTAAATAATTCTTGACTTTCCTGAGGTGTCAAAACTGATGTTGGTTCATCCAAAATGAGAAGTTCAGCTCCTTTGTACAATGCTTTGAGTATTTCTATTTTTTGTTGCATTCCAACACTGATTTCTTCAACCAGTAAATCAAGATCGACAGTAATCCCAAATTTTTTGGCGACTTTCAAAATCTCATTCCGAAAATACTCTTTTTCAAGTTTGGGAGGTTTTGGAGATGGTTGACCTAGAATTATATTTTCCAACACAGTAAAGTTTGGAATCAACATAAAATGTTGATGTATCATCCCGATCCCATGTCGAATTGCATTTTTTGGTGTATTGTGTTCATACTTTTCACCGGAAAGAAAAATCTCACCACTATCCTGGTGATAAAGTCCATACAAGACGTTCATTAATGTCGATTTCCCAGCGCCATTTTCCCCCAGTAAGGCATGTATCTGACCTTTATAAATATCAAGACTGATATCATCTAGCGCTACCACTCCAGGAAAACTTTTGCGGATGTTTCTAAATGATAAAATGATTTCTTCTGACATCATATGATATCTCCATAAAGTAAACAATATTTAATTTAAAAAAGAAAGAGAAAAAGCCTAAATTGTCGACGATTTTAATAGTTCAAGGAATTCTGCAATTACCACTAGTATAGCGAAAAGGCGGTTTAAATTTTTGAAAGAAAGGTGATTTGGAAGGATTTTATGAGATATTAAGTATTACTTAAATATTAAAGCACTTAATAGAAATAAAGTCAACTATAGTTTACAGACAATTTCTAAAAGGTAAATGATACTTTACACGATTATCCAAATTGAATAACACCTTTTTTTCCACTTTCAGATATTTTTCGAAATTGAAAACCATCCAATTTTAATTGTGGAATAATAACATCCAAAATCTCAATCAAGCATTGAGTCCTATCGTGTAATGCAATAATCGCACCTGGTACTGACTGTGAAAGTATTCGGTTGGCAACTGATTTCGCATCTGGTCCTTCCCAATCTCGAACGCTGAAACTCCAAAGAACGATATCAAACCCTCTGGCCAGAAAAACATCTTCCACTTCTTTGGTTAACTTACCTACTGGTGGACGTAATAGTTTTGGATAAAAGCCTAACTCTTTATGAATGATCGCCTGAGTTTGTTCTACTTCTCTAATACATTCCTGAATCGGTATCTTGTCAAATTCCGGATGGTTATATGAGTGATTACCAATGTCGTGTCCGGCTGCCTGAACCCTGCGAGAACAGTCTGCCTCCGTTTCCAGGCGACGACCTTCCATAAAAAATGTCGCCTTAATGCTATACCTAACGAGGCAATTCAAAAGCCTATCGGTAGCAGGTGGATTGGGGGATCCATCGAAACTAAGGAAGAAAGCTTTATCATTCATAAGATCATTATTCTGGGTTGCCATCTTGATTACTGTCCATGTTATAAGCTTTTCTAGCTAACCCGATACTCAAGTCAAACATCATCTGATGCGCATCTTCTTCATCAATTACATGACGAGCCAGCAATCCTCCAAGCCAATTCGCTGATTGTCGTCGCCATAGGTCATGGCGCGCTGGTATGGAACAAAAACCACGGGTATCATCATTAAACCCGGCCGTTTTATAAATTCCGGCGGTTTCCATCACCTGGTTCAGATAACGTTCGATTCCATTCAAGCTATCATTAAACCACCAGGGTGGACCTAATCGCAGTGCAGGATAATGACCTGCCAGTGGTGCCAATTCACGTGTATAGGTTGATTCATCCAGGGTGAAGAGAATTAATTTAAAATTGGGATGATTACCAAACCTTCTCAGAAGAGGTCTTAAATTCCGTGTAAATTCAACAATAACCGGGATATCTCCCCCGATATCTGCTCCAAATTGCTGGAAGAGAGCTGTATTATGGTTGCGAATAATCCCTGCATGAAACTGCATGACCATTCCATCCTCGGCACTCATCCTGGCCATTTCCATGAGCATATGAGCCACAAATTGAGATGCATCTTGCTGATCCAACCGACCTTTAAGAGCTCGTTGAAAAATCTCGTCAACCTGATGAGGGGATAATTCTTCTGTATATGCTGATTCTGCTGAAAAATCAGTTGCAGTCGCACCTAACCTTTGAAATGCAATTCTTCTACTTTCCAGAGCCTGAATGAATGTATTGAAGTTGTTGATTTCGATATTTGAATTTGCTGCCAAACGTCTGATTTCTTCGATCCATCCAGGATTGGATAGATGAACCAGTGAATCAAAACGAAATGTAGGGACAATTTTTCTCTTCCAATTTGATATCTGGATCTTCTGATGGTGCGCCAGGAAATCAGCAGCAGAATCAGTTGTGGCAAGCAATTCTATATTAAATTTATCAAACAATTTTCTGGGGGAGTATTCTTCAGTTGAGAGTTTTTCTGTCAGAATCTCATAGGTAATGCCTGCGTTCTCCTTTGACAATTTTTGCTTAATATCAAAAACATCACTCAAAGAAGTGGTTAGCCATACACCTGAAGGAGTAGCTCTGAAAAGGTGAAACTGGCTGCAAAACAATTCCCACACCTCTCGGGGATCATATTCCACCTGTTTAGCCATCGTTGAGATACCTAATTTTTGCAATGGAATACCATTTGAATATAAGGTCCTGATGACATAATGGTCTGGTCGGATGAACAAATCCACAGGATTTCCAAATCGAGCATTAAGGTCTGAAAATAAAGCTGGATCAACATGTCCATGTGGAGCAAAAATTGGTTGATTTTTCACAGAAAGATAAAGATATCGTGCTAATTTTCGAATAGTCGGATCAGCTGAAAAAAAACGATCTGCATGCATAAATCAATCCTTTCAAATCTTTATTATCGCAGAGGTTTAGAAAATTTTCAAAAATTTTATCTATGGTTTTATTTGCTTTGTTCTGCCAGGATGCAGTAAGATAATTGTTATGCGATGATAGGCGCACGAATTTTTACGTTTTTACTGAATCTATTTGGAATTACAAATGAATGCTCTCTCCCATTAGAACTGCAGAAACACTAGTTCGGGTTTTATCTCAAGAATATGCGATCGAACCAGTTGAAGATGATGCAAATCCCACAATTCATTCGGTTCTCTACCATACTCGCGTAAATGCGTGATGACAAGTTGTTTTGTTATTAATTGAGAGAAGAAATTACAAAATTCTTCCAGCTTTGATGGTCTGTACTCCAATGCTTAAGCTTTCCCCAACCAGAGATGCCCAATCACACCATCCAGTTCACCAAAATCAGGCAATTTGGAAAAATCAAAATCGCGGGTATCGCCTGGGAACAACCAGTATTTTTGGAGAATTCTGCCAGATAACCCATGGCTGGCACACCATGTTCTCCATGAATATGTAATCCATCAAATGGAGTTAACATGAGATTATCTATGTGTAGTGTGTTTCCCGGCTAAGGTACAATGATTCTTTCGGAGGGAAGATCAATAAAAGCATTGACTTTCGCCAACAAGAATTCAGGAATGACCCAGTATATAGGTAAATCTTGAATAGCCGCTATAAGATTTAAATCAAGGTGATCTGATTGGCTGTGTGTTAAAACAACCAGCTGCAATGTGTTGAGATCATCAGAAAAAGTAGGTTGCTCTCCTCCACCGACTCTTGTAAAGAGTGAATATGGATCAATTGCCCATTTAACCCCTGCTGTATGCAGAAGATAATTAGCTGAATAGGTCAACCAAAAACAGTCTTTCTGACTGGATTTCCACTCTGAGATCATCCGATCCCAAAGTTTTGGATATTCCTCCTTGGCTTTCTTCCGCTGATATGCAAGCTCTTCCATGAAAAACAATCATTCAATCTGAGTAATACCGATCCATAAAGGCTTCTACTTCACTGATCGGACGATTGAAGACACCAACTCTTTCCACCTTCAAGCTGGTAGCAGCAGCTGCCCATTTACCAGCCTCACGAGGCGATAAACTCATGCGTTTCGCCACATAAGAGCCCATACAGGTATCTCCCCGGCCACTTCTACCCGCCATAGAGGTAGCATGAAATTGAAAATGGTGACATTGACCTTCTGCATGAATCAATACACCATCAGAATGGGTTAATACAATCTCTTTTACACCCATCCCAGCATAAATAGCAGCTGCCTTTTCAATATCTTTTTCACCGGTCAAATACTCTGCTTCAACTGCATCCGATTTGAGAATATCCAGGTTCTTCAATACTTCAGGCATATCTGGCCAGGGTTCATATATCAATGTCTCGTCCCTCAACACCCGCACAAATCCCTGCACATCCACTGCCAGAAGTGCATCTGTTCGTTGCTTCAATATCGAAAAGAAATCTGGCGCAACCTCACCGCGTAAACTGGGACTGATAGCAATTGCTTTTGCCTGGAATTTATCAAGATAATCAGGAAGGATCGTACCAGCTATGGATTTGATATACAGATTTCGCTTATCGACATCCCAAGTTTTATATTCCAGTGTCATAACAGTGGAAAATTCTGAGTAATATGGAAAACAATCAATACCAGCAGACTGAATGGCATCCACCACGTGTTGATCCTCTTTAGCCAATCGGGTAATCACCGCAGCCTTTATTCCCAGCCTGGCTCCAACATTGGCAGCGTAATTCATTCCACCGCCATCCACCACTCGAATACCATCCGGGGTTATTATCGTATCTTTGGTATAGTTTCCAGCATAAATAACATCATAATTATTCTTTATAGTAGACATTAAATACCTTTCTAGAACAGATTTAAAAATGAAAGGAATGGTGAACTTATAGCCCAGTACAGGAAACCACCTAATAATGCAGTAGCAGGGATTGTAATGATCCAGGCAGTAAGAATTTCCCCTGCCACACCCCAATGCACTTTACTCAGGCGTTCTGCAGCTCCCACACCCATAATGGCTGTGCTCACCACTTGTGTTGTCGAAACCGGTCCACCAATAAGGGAAGCAGTCAAAATCACAGCAGCCGAGGTCGCCTGAGAAGCAAACCCATGGATTGGTCTGATCTTGTAGAACTTAGCTCCCAAAGTGCGAATTAACTGCCAACCACCTACCGAAGTACCCAGAGCAATTGCACCGGCACAAATCACAATCACCCAGAAAGGCACTTCGAAACTCGATATTCTACCGCTAATGAGTAAACCCAGGGTGATGATCCCCATCGTTTTTTGTGCATCATTGGTACCATGGCTGAGTGCCAATCCTAGGGATGTGATAATCTGAAGTCGTTTGAACAATCCATTTACTTTCGGCGTTGCCTTCCAGGAAAGCATAAATGTCAGATTGGCTACCAACATCCCGGCAAAAAGACCGATAATTGGTGAGATAAACAGAACGATGAGGACTTTTGTCACACCGGCCATCTGGATTGCCTTAAAACCTGCACCTACCGCCACAGCACCAATCAGTCCACCGATCAATGCGTGGGATGAACTGCTTGGGATCCCCAATAGCCAGGTCATAACATTCCAAATGATTGCGCTGACCAAAGCAGCAATAATAATCCCAATATTTAAGAAAATTGGGTCAACTATTTCAGATCCGATTGTGTTAGCAACTGCAACACCGAATATGAATGGACCAGAAAACTCAGCGACGGCTGTCATTGCAAGCGCAACCCGGGGTTGAATTGCTCTGGATGAGATCATGGTAGCAACAATATTGCTTGAATCATGAACCCCATTCAAAAAATCAAAAACAATAGCAAGAGCAATTAATATGAGTAATGGTGAAGTCATGAGTCCTTCTGAATTGTAATGTGCAAATCTTAGAATAAATTCATGATTAAAGGCATCGCTTTATCAAATAACCAGTAACAACCAGCTCCGGCCGCCATCGTTGCCGGAATGGTGATGACCCAGGCAGTTACGATTTCACCGGCCACACCCCAGCGTACTTTGCTCATTCTTTCAGCTGCCCCGACACCCATGATGGATGAACTGACCACCTGGGTAGTGCTGACTGGACCACCTAACAAGGATGCCGCCAGAATTACGATGGCTGATGTTGCCTGCGATGCAAAACCGTGCACAGGACGTATTTTATAAAATTTTGAACCAAGTGTTTTAATTAATTGCCATCCGCCAACTGCTGTTCCTAATCCAATTGCGGAAGCACAGGCTACGATTACCCATAAAGGTACTTCGAATGTTGATTGAACACCCGCAATTACCAACCCAAGCGTGATAATACCCATGGTTTTTTGAGCGTCATTGGTTCCATGACTCAAAGATAAACCGATGGAAGTGATGATTTGCATTTTTTTGAAAACACCATTGATTTTAGGTGAAGCGTTCCACGAAGACAAATAAACGATGTTTGCAATCAGCATACCAGCGATAAAACCGATGATGGGGGAAGCAAATAAAGCAATAAGCACTTTGATAATACCTTCCATCATAATGACTTTATAACCTGCAGCCATCATCACAGCGCCGACCAATCCCCCAATAATCGCATGTGAAGAACTGCTGGGAATGCCTAAAATCCAGGTCAGAACATTCCAGATAATGGCGCTTACACAGGCTGCTACTAACACCAAAAGATTAATATGATCAGCAGATACAATGTCATTTCCAATCGTAGTTGCAACAGCCACACCAAAAATAAATGGTCCTAGAAAATTTGCCACCGCAGTCATCATTAAAGCAATCCGGGGTGGAATAGCACGGGATGAGATCATGGTAGCCACAACATTGCTAGAATCATGAACACCATTCAGAAAATCAAAAACTAAGGCCAAAACCACGAGAATGATTAATAAAATTTCCATATTATCTTATGTGGTCTTGACAATAATATCTGCCAGAACATTGGCAGCTTCATCACCTCGATCAGCAGCATTACTCAGATGCCGATAAACTTCACGATATTTCATCATCTTTACCAGTGTTTTAATATCTTCTGTCTCCTGGAACATATCTGCCAGTGCTTCGCGATAAACTGTCTCTACGCGGTTTTCAAGGGCTTTGGCACGTTGAGCATGTTCAGCAGCCACACCAGGATGTTCTTGAAGACATTCAACTGCTTTAAGTATTTCAAAGGAAGCATCACGTAATAAAGAACAAATTCTCACCATGAACTCCGTCGGTTCAACCTTAAAAATAACGATCTCTGTCATCGTACTGTAGGCATAATCCAGAACATCATCAATGGCTCTTGAAAGGGCAAAAATATCCTCGCGATCAAATGGAGTGATAAAGGTGCGATTGAGTTCATCAATCAAAATACGTCGTGACTCATCTGCCTCTTTCTCCTTAGCTGTGAGTTGATCGGCAAGAATTTCGTCCGGACGAGAGAGATATTTTTTTAGTAAATCCATTCCTTCCAATGTCAAAGATGACTGTTCGTGGATTAATTTTATAAAAACATTTCTTCGTTTTCTAAATATTTTTAACATGTTTCCTCCGATTTTCTAAATAGATCAAGAAATACCTAAGAGGCACACTCGATCAAGGTATTTGGTTAAGGTCTCAAGATGATCAATGAGGGAACAACGAATGAACCCTCTAATTTTGTTAACATTTTGTTAATAATTTTATCACAAATAAATCTTCTGTTTTTTCTTCAATCTACTCACAGGAAATTATTACTATCAAACAGTTGATTTTTCAAGAAGGTTGGTATAAACTATTCGTAGTTATTGCACACGTGTGCAGAAGGTTTCCTCCATGGCAATTACAATCAAAGACATCGCAAGAATAACAGGCGTTTCTCACTCAACTGTCTCACGGGCATTGGGCGGAAATTCTTTGATTTCTGAGGCAACCTCCACCCGAATTCGGAAAGTGGCCCGGGAAATGGGATACCAACCCAGTGCTGCGGCACGATCTCTGAAAACGAACCAGACCAAGGTGATTGGTGTCATCGTTAATAGTATTGACGATCCTTTTTTCTCGGAAATACTATTCGGAATTGAAGATGCTGCCCAACAAGCCGGTTACAGCCTTTTCATTGGCGCTTCTCAATACGACCCAATTCGGGAACAAAACATCGTTCAAACCATGATGGAGCAACGAACCGATGGCGTCATCATCTGTTCTTCTTCGTTCAGTGCTGATAAAGGTCGTCAGTTGCTGGCAAATGGATTCCCGGTTGTTGTTGTGAATTACAAAGCCAATGAAAATTTTAATTATTCTATCTATCATGATGATGTGGATGGAAGCCAGCAACTAACCAGGCATCTTCTAGCGCTCGGACACACGAAAATTGCTTATTTAGGAAATTCAAAATCTGGTCGCACATCTCTGGATCGGTTACATGGATTCAAAAAAGAAATGCGCAAAGCTGGTGTAAAAATCAATCCGGCTTATATTTATGAAGTGGAAGGCAGTGGACCAGAATTAGGAAAAGAAAGCCTTCACTATTTTATGAATTTATCTGATCGTCCTACAGCGATCATGTGCTTTAATGACATGCTTGCCATTGGTTTTTTACACGCATGCAGACAAGCATGTATACGGGTACCTGAAGATCTTTCCGTCACAGGTTTTGACAATATCACTTTTTCAGCATATACCAGCCCCCCACTCACAACATTGGATCAGCCTAAATACTCCATTGGCAATGAGTCAGCACAATTATTGTTGGAATTGCTCGGAAATAAAATTGAAAACCAAAACAACATGCATAAAGAAAAAGTATTAAAAGGTAGCTTGCTGGTTCGAAGCTCCACATCCACATCTATAACAAATGAATAAAGGACAATCATGAATACCACCACTATAAATGAAAATTTTCATGGATCACAGCTCATCCATCAATCAATAGTCACCCTGGATCGGATAAAATATAGCCTCGCCAAAACCCCGAATGGATTACGGTTAATGGTTCAGGCTGACCAGGATGATTTCCGTTTGACGTTATTTGATGGTGAAAGAACCCCGTGCGGAAAAGAAACATTGGTTTCAGCCTGTTTAACATCAGAAAATGCCGCAGCACTTCGAACTCAATTGCCCTGGCTAAAACCGGTTGCTTTAGGATTAATAACGTCTGCCGGTATGGGAGATCGATTGGGTCTGGCAACCCCCGGGCATGTTCGAGCTATCCGAAAAATGAATGGAAAAATTGTCCCGATTTTCGCTCAACAATCCATTCGGGAAAATACCCGCACAGGTCGCACCCCTCAGCAGGTGATCGATGATGCCATGTGGGGCGTTTTCCAGGAAAATTGGCGTGATGGTTATGGAGCGGATGCGGATCATTTGAAAACAACCGATGATATCGATGTCTGTCTCAAAGCTGGATATTCTTTTTTCACCATTGACCCTGGAGAATTTGTCGATAATCGAGCGGAAAATGCTGATTTACAAAATCTACGTAACTACGCTAAAGATCTGCCTACCGAGTTACACATGCAACATTCTGGTCTCCTGAATCAAATTATCACTGCTGAACATCTGAGTTTAACATTTGATGAGAAAACTTTATTAAAGGCCATGGTGAAATATGGAAGAGCAGTCTGGCATGTTTTTAAAATGTACCAATATCTATTAAAAAATGCAGGAGCAAGAACGGTTGAATTTGAAGTCTCTGTTGATGAAACAGATAATCCCACGTCCCATGCTGAGCATGTTTACATCGCCAGCGAACTTAAACGGATGGGTGTCAAATGGATCAGCCTTGCGCCGCGATTTGTTGGCAGGTTTGAAAAAGGTGTTGACTATATCGGCGATCTGGAGGATTTTGAACAGGATATCAAAGGTCATGCCGCCATTGCTCGCGTATTTGGCCCATATAAAATCAGCCTGCATTCCGGATCAGATAAATTCAGTATTTACAAAATTGCAGCTCAGGCTACCAGAGGTCTCGTTCATCTTAAAACTGCTGGTACCAGCTATCTGGAAGCTTTAAGAACAATTGCCACTCTTGATCCTACCTTTTTCAAGGAAATTTATGAATTTTCCCGAAATCGATTTGAGACCGATAAAGTTAGCTATCATATTTCAGCCCAGCTTTCCCGTGCTCCGATTGTTTCTGATGTTGATAATTTGACTGGATTATTGGATAATTTTGATGCACGTGAGATTTTGCATGTCACGTTTGGTTCGGTGTTGAAAGAAAAAGCATCTGATGGAAGTTTCCGATTCTTTGAGCGTCTGATGAGATTACTACAAGACAATCCTGAATTATATGCTGAGAATATTGAACGACATTTCATGCGCCATCTCACACCTTTTTTTGTAAATGAATGAATAGAAATGAGTCTAAAAATGAATGATTCACAAAGTAACCAAAAAGAATTAAGCCAACAAGTTGCCGTTGTGACCGGAGGGGCTGGTGTTTTATGCGCTGCCTTATGTAAAGCATTGGCTGAAGCAGGTGCCAGTGTAGCCATACTGGATTTAAATGAAGAAGCTGCCCAGAACCTGGCTGCTGATATACAATCAAATGGATGGAAAGCATCCGGCTTTGGTTGTAATGTGCTTGATAAAGCCAATATTGAAGCGGTTGCTGGTGAAGTGATCACAGAATTCGGTCATGTGGATATTTTGATCAATGGTGCTGGGGGAAATAAACCTCAGGCAACCACCAGCCAGGATTTGAAATTCTTCGATCTGCCAGCAGATGCATTTCGCTGGGTTTTCGATCTCAATATGCTTGGCACCATTTTGCCCACCCAGGTTTTTGCAAAAATGATGGCAGTTCAAGGAAGTGGCATAATTTTGAACATCTCCTCGATGAATGCATTTCGTCCACTTACACGAATTCCGGCTTACTCGGCAGCAAAAGCTGGTGTCAGTAATTTCACCCAATGGCTGGCAGTCCATATGACACAGGAATATTCTCCTGCTATTCGGGTAAATGCTATTGCGCCTGGTTTTTTCCTGACAGAACAAAACAGATTCTTGTTAACCGATAAGGAAACCGGGGAATTAACAGCCAGAGGTCAAACCATCATCCAACACACCCCCATGGGGCGTTTTGGCACACCGGAAGATCTGGTAGGAACCGTGTTATGGCTGGTATCACCAGCATCCGCATTTGTCACCGGGATTGTCGTCCCGATTGATGGCGGATTTTCAGCATTCAGTGGAGTTTGATTATGGTGATCGGTAAAGGCAGTCCATTGTCTCAATTAACGAATTCAGAAATCAGCCAGATCGTTGAAGAGTCATTGAATTCCACAGATCTGGATGGAAAACAGGTTTTAGTATTGATTCCGGATGGAACCCGTACGATGCCCATGCCGTTGATATTTGATCTGTTCGAAAAATATTTAGGTCAGCGAGTTTCCAAACTGGATTATCTGGTGGCGTTGGGTACACACCAACCAATGACAGATTCGCAATTAAGTCAATTAATAGGAAGACGGGTGGTAAAAGGCAAAGTTGGGACCAGCACTATATTCAACCATCGCTGGGATCAACCATCCACATTTTCACAAATAGGGACGATACCGGCTTCGGAAATTAGTCAGATCAGTAATGGCATATTAGAAATGGATGTTCCGGTTCGTTTAAATAAAATGATCGAGGATTATGACCACCTGATGATCTGTGGGCCAGTATTTCCGCATGAAGTCGTTGGATTCTCCGGCGGTAATAAATACTTCTTCCCGGGTATTGCCGGTGCAGAGATTATCAATTTCACCCACTGGTTGGGCGCTTTGATCACGAATTACGAAATTATTGGTACAGGATACACCCCGGTACGAGCCATTATCGATCGCGCAGCATCATTCATTGATCGTCCTGTGACCTGTTTCAGCCTGGTGGTCACTCATACAGGGACCAATGGCCTGTATTATGGGTCAGCACAGGAAGCCTGGCAAGCAGCTGCACAACTTTCCTCTCAAACCCATATCATCTATGTAGATCAAACATATCAAAAAGTAATTTCGATCATGCCCTCCCTATACGACGATATGTGGACAGCTGCCAAGGGAATGTACAAAATGGAACCGGTAATCGCTGATGATGGCGAAGTAATTATCTACGCTCCGCATATAGATGAGGTCAGTTATACCCATGGACGTATTCTGGATGAAGTTGGATATCATTGCCGGGATTTCTTCGTAAAACAATGGGATAAATATAACCAATATCCATGGGGAGTTTTAGCTCATTCCACACATTTGCGGGGATTAGGCAGTTTTGATGCAGAAACTCAAATGGAATCCCCAAGAATAAAAGTAACCTTAGCCACCGGTATCCCAGAAGAGCGTTGCCAGCGGATTGGTCTTGGTTATCTTAATCCTTCTTCTTTCAACCCCGAAGAGTGGATGAACAGAGAAGATGAAGGAATTCTGGTCGTGCCCAGAGCCGGTGAAATGCTTTACCGCCTCAAGAATGCTACAATCAAACCACAAATGAAGAAAAGGTGAGACATGAAATATAAAATTGGTATTGTCGGTTTAGGGGTTATGGGTCAGAATTTAGCGCTCAATATGGAGCGCAATGGTTTTCCTGTCGCAGGGTTTGACCTCGATAAAGCCAAAACAGATGCTTTTCTTGCAGGTGAAGGCAAAGGGAAAGAAATTATTTCTTTGGATAGTATCCCAGCCATGATAGAAGTACTGGAAAAACCAAGGCGCATATTGATGATGGTCCCTGCAGGAAAACCTGTCGATTCTGCCATTCAACAAATCAAACCCCACCTTGAGAAAGGTGATATTCTGATCGATGGTGGTAATTCCTTCTTTATGGATACAGAACGACGCACAAAAGAATTGGAAGCAGATGGGATTAATTTTGTTGGTGCAGGTGTTTCTGGCGGTGAAGAAGGTGCCAAATGGGGACCTGCCATCATGCCTGGTGGACAATTAGAAGCCTGGCAAGCCCTTGCCCCCATCTTTTATGCCATCGCTGCCAAAGCAGAAGATGGACAACCCTGTGTTGAATATATGGGTCCCAGAGGAGCAGGTCACTATGTCAAAATGGTTCACAATGGCATTGAATATGGTGATATGCAATTAATTGCTGAGATTTACGATATTCTTCATCGTGGTCTCGGATTGACGAACCAGGAATTACATGAGATATTTTCTCGCTGGAACCAGGGTGTTCTCAAATCCTACCTGATCGAGATCACAGCTGATATTTTTAATAAAATCGATCCTGAGACAGGAAAATATGTGGTAGATTTGATCCTGGATGAAGCCCAACAAAAAGGCACCGGCAAATGGACCAGCCAGAATGCACTCGATTTAGGGGCACCAATTCCCACCATCCATGCAGCATTGGTTGGACGCACCATATCAGCCTTAAAGGCGGAACGCGTAATCGCTTCGCAGTTGCTTGGTGGTCCTGAACATCGATTTACCGGCGAGAAAGAACGGCTTATCGAGGCTGCAGAGAATGCATTATTCGCCAGCAAGATCATTTCCTATGCTCAGGGAATGGGTCTGTTGCGGTTGGCTTCAAAAGAATATGATTACGATCTCAATTTATCTGAGATTGCAAAAATCTGGCGCGCAGGTTGTATTATACGCGCAAGCTTATTGACCGAGATTATGGCAGCCTATCAGAGAGAACCAGATTTACAAAATCTGATGTTAGATGTGTATTTCCGGCAGGCTATTGAAACCCGACAGGATGATTTGCGGTTTGTAATAAAAATTGCCATCGATATGGGAATTTCTGTTCCGGCCTTGAGTGGATCATTGGCTTATTTCGATGCTTATCGTAGCGAACGACTGCCAGCCAATCTTACTCAAGCACAGCGAGATTATTTTGGCGCACATACCTATCGTCGAGTAGATCAGGATGGTGTTTTTCATACACAATGGAAAGAGGGAGAGCAATAATGATGCAATACGGTTTGAATATCCAGGAAAAAGCAGAATTAGATTTTGTTTCATTGGGAGCACTTGTTCATCGACTCGACCCGGGGATCGTCCCGTTTCGTAAGGCAACTCAGTGTCAGATTCATGTCAGTGGCGGAGAATTTAATTGCGCAGCTAATTTAGCAGATTGTTTTCACCTTAAGACGGGAATTGCAACAGCCATGGTTAACTACCCTATAGGTGATTTGATTGCAGAACGCGTCAAGGCGATGGGAGTCAAACCAATTTATAAACAATTTGTCCATAATGGTGTCAACGGACCTAATATGGCAACCGTGTATAGTGATCGAGGATTTGGTGTAAGAGCACCGGTTGTTTTTTACAATCGTTGTAATGAGGCTGCAGCTCAGTTAAAACCAGGGGACTTTAACTGGAATGAAATTTTTGCTGGCGGAGTTCGTTGGTTCCATAGTGGCGGTATTTTTGCTGCTTTATCCGAAACAACCGGTGAGGTGATCATCGAAGGCATGCAAGCCGCCAAAGCTGCCGGGGCAATTGTTTCATTTGATTTAAATTACCGTGCCAAATTATGGAATATCTGGGGAGGTCAGGAAAAAGCTCAATCAGTCATCCGCCGCATAATGAAATACGTTGATGTTTTGGTTGGAAATGAAGAAGATCTTCAGTTGGGGTTGGGAATCAAAGGTCCTCAGGTAACAGCCAAATCCAAATTAGACCCGGCTGTCTTTTTTGGAATGATTAACGAAACAGTTAATTTGTTTCCACAGATAAAAATTATTGCCACGACTTTACGAGAAGTTCATTCCACCAACCAACATAGCTGGGGAGCAGTAGCCTGGATTGATGGAACGACATATCAATCCCCCACATGCGAATTAAATGTCTATGATCGTGTTGGCGGTGGTGATGGCTTTGCATCTGGATTTTTCTACGGCTTATTATCTGGAGAATCCGAGCATGATGCTGTCAATTTAGGCTGGGCACATGGTGCTTTATTAACAACATTTCCAGGTGACACAACCATGGCAACCATGGATCAGGTCAAAGCCTTTGCTAAAGGAGGTTCTGCACGCATACAAAGATAATAAGTAATAGCTTATAAATTTCGGAATTGTTCTATTTTTTAATCATTCATGCACACGTGTGCACGACAAAGGAGTCAAGAAATGGCAAAAATGAAAGCGCTCGTAATGAAGGATGTTGGAAAACTCGTATTTGAGGATCGCCCAATTCCACAGGTAAAAAACCCGGATGATGTTTTGTTGAAAATTAAAGCGGTAGGAATTTGTGGCAGTGATGTCAAGATCGTCGAAGGAAAGCATCACTTTAAACCAGATACGGTTCTTGGGCATGAATTTTGTGGTGAAGTCGTCGAAATTGGTTCGCATGTAGATCACCTAAAGGTTGGAGACCGGGTTGCTGTAGACAATAATATCCGCTGTGGTTTTTGTGACTTCTGCCGCATGGGTCTCACCAGCCAATGTGTAGACATCAAAACCAGCGCATTGGGTGTCATGCGTGATGGTGGATATGCTGAATACTGTCTGGTTCCTGAAAAACAATGTTTTGTGGTTCCGGATTTGATTGATGATGTGTTAGGAACCCAGGTTGAAACGCTGGCTACCGTCATAAATGGCATGAATCATCTCCAGATGTTACCTTATGACTATGCCCTGGTCATCGGTTTCGGTCCCATCGGTTATTTATTCGCTCAATTCTGCAAAAACATTGCTGTGAAATATGCAGTCACTGAGATTGATCCGTATCGTATTGAAGTTGCCAAAAAATGTGGCCACACGGTCTGGAATCCAAATGAAGTGGATATTCCGACAATGATTTCTGAATTTACCTATGGTCGCAAAGCAGATATCGTGATCGAAGCCACTGGAAATGGTTTTGAACAGGCATTAAATTGCGTTACCCCTGGTGGAAAACTGTTACCATTTGGGATGGATTCAAGCATTACCGCTCAAGTTGTCCCGAACGAGATTACCCGTTGGGCAACCAAGATAATCGGTCTGTATTTAGGCCAGAACACCATGGTGCCTTCAATTCGTATCTTCCGTGAAAATCGCATCGATATGGACAATTTCTTAACCAAAGTAATATCACTGGATGATGGCATCAATGCTTTTGAGGATCTTGGCCTGGATATGAAAACCCTGCAGAGAATTCCAAAGAAGGCCATGAAGATCATAATGAAACCTTAACTCTCCTTATTTTTGAATCGGGAGATGGTGGTTAAGGTAATATAAGGATAGCAAGAAATTTCAACTCAATAAATCATTAAAATAATTGCTTTCAAAAAAATTACCACCATCTCCCCAAAAGGATCAAAAACTATGAAACGTAAAGTCAATATTGCTGTAATTGGAACAGGTCGCATGGGTAGTGTGCATGTTGCCAATCTGGTACGAAATATACCCGAAGCGAATCTTGTAGCCATTTGCGATATTCGCCTGGAAGTAGCCCAACAGGTAGCTGATGAACTTGGTATTCAGCGGGTAGTTAAGGATTATCATGAATTATTACAGGATAATGAAATTGAAGCAGTACTGATAGCTACCAGCACCAACACCCATGCGGACATCATCATGGACAGCGCTAAAGCTGGAAAACACATTTTCTGTGAAAAACCTCTTGCTTTGGAGCTGGACCGAATTGATGAAGCATTATCAGCCGTGGAAAAAGCTAGTGTCAAATTGCAGGTTGGATTTAATCGCCGATTTGATAAAAGTTTTCAGAAGGTGCGTGAAATTGTCCACTCTGGACAGATCGGAAGACCATCCATCCTGCGGATTACGAATCGAGATCCAGAATTACCGAGCAAAGAGTTTTTGAAAGTGTCTGGCGGAATGTTTCTGGATATGACCATCCATGACTTCGATATGGCACGCTTCCAGATTGGTGAGGTTGACGAAGTTTATGCCATTGGAGATGTCATGATTGATCCCGAGCTACATTCCTTTGGCGATATTGACACAAACATTGTAACACTCAAATTTGCAAACGGAACGATTGGAGCCATCGATAATAGCCGTCAGGCGGTCTATGGCTACGATCAAAGGCTGGAAGTGTTCTGCCTGAATGGGATGGCAAAAGCCGATAACCAGATGGAAAATACAGTTACCACTGGGAATGTGGAAGGCTTTGCTGCCAGTCGATTACCGTTTTTCTTCATACAACGTTACGCCCCCTGCTATGTAGAAGAAGTACGCCAATTTGTTGAGTGTGTGCGTGAAGATCTCCTGACGCCAACCACTGGAGATGATGGTCGTAAAGCCGTTGTTCTGGGGTATGCGGCATGGAAATCATTTCATGAAAACCGACCCGTAAAGATTAGTGAAATTGGTTGATAATTTATGATTGAATTTTCATCACTTGAACGGAAAACGATTTATGCCCTTCGATAAAAGCATCAAGATTCCAAATGAAAATGAATATCTGAATTGCATCCGCTGTGGGTTATGTCTGGCAGTTTGCCCTACTTACCGTGAATACAAAAACGAAACGGATTCACCGCGTGGTCGGGTAGCATTAGCCCGCAAAAGTCTGGAAGATGAATTAATCCTCTCACCCAACCTGGTTGAACAGATGTATTCCTGTCTGGACTGTTTAGCCTGCAATGATATCTGTCCGGTAGGCATAAAACCGGCAGATATCGCCATGGAAATGCGATATGTAGCTGAGCAAGTAAAACCAACAGGTTGGAAAAACACCCTGTTTGGAAAAGTTATTGCCAACCCTGATTATATGGAATTGGTCACCTGGCCCTTGCGAGTGTATGAAAATTTAGGTTTGCGTTGGTTGGTACATAAGCTGAGAATCAATAAATTGTTCCCAGAGCAATTAAGAGATTTAGAAAGCATGTTACCCAAACAGCCTAAAAAGCCACTGCGTAAAGCGTTACCTTTGATTTCTCGCTCCACAAATGAGAGTAAATACCGGGTGGGATTCTTCCTGGGTTGTGCTCAAAGTCTCATGTTCTCTGAGGAAAGCGCTGCAACGGTGCGTGTGCTCAATCGTAATGGCTGTACGGTTATCACGCCTAAAGAAACAGTCTGTTGTGGGATGCCAGCTGCTGGATATGGACGTCAGGATCTGGTAATCGAACATGCCAGGGTAAATATTGAGATTTTTGAAAAAGAAGATTTGGATGTGATTGTTACCGATTGCGCTACCTGTGGATCAAAACTCAGAGAATACGGTGATATTCTGGAAAAGGATCCGGTCTGGTCAGAAAAAGCACGCAATTTCAGCAACAAGATTCGTGATATCAGTGAATTCCTGATGTCCATTCCATTGGAAAAACCAACCGGTAAATTTGATGCCCGCATAACGTATCACGATCCCTGCCATTTGCGCCGCGCTCAGAATGTCTGGAAGGAGCCAAGAGCATTAATGCAGATGATTGATGGTGTTGAGTATGTCGAAATGCCGGAAGCGGATTGGTGTTGTGGATCAGCAGGCAGTCAATTGATCACCCATTATGAGACCTCCACACATGTCCTGGATCGAAAAATGGAGAATTTAAAATCAACCGGTGCTGAAATCATTGCCTCAGGTTGTCCTGGCTGCCAGATGCAGTTGATGACCGGAATCCAAAGGGAAGGGCTGAACATCAAGGTGATGCATCCTATTCAATTATTAGATCAAGCTTACAAATCACAGGATAAGGAAAAATAATGGACCAACAAATAGTCAAGCAATTGGTAAAGATTGTTGGTAAAAAAGGTGTGCTGACCTCACCGGAAGATCTGGCTGTGTATAGTTACGATGGCACCTTTGCGGAGTGTAATCCGGATATTGTGGTCTTGCCGGAGAGCACCGAGCAGGTCAGTCAGGTGGTGAAATTGGCAGCCAAAGAACGGATTCCGATTGTCCCACGCGGAATGGCTTCAGGATTGGCAGCTGCTTCTGTTCCTTTTAACGGCGGCATTGCATTGGTTATGACCCGCATGGATAAGGTCGTTGAATTAGATCTAGAAAATGCGATTGTGCACGTCGAAGCAGGGATTGTCACCGCCGATCTACAGACACATGTCGAAAAAAATGGATTGTTTTATCCGCCTGATCCTTCCAGTATCCGTCACTCCACCATCGGAGGAAATATTGCCTGTAATGCTGGTGGACCCCGTTGCTTGAAATACGGGGTAACAGGTGATTACGTGCTCGGATTAACAGTGGTGTTGGCAGATGGCAGTATTCTCAAAACGGGTGGAAAAATCATCAAAGATGTAGTTGGTTACGATCTGAAATCTTTATTCACTGGTTCTGAAGGCACATTGGGAATCATCACCGAAGCACTGCTTAAATTAACAGCCAAACCAAAATACGCTCGTACGGCTCTGGTTGAATTTTCCAATATCGAAGACGCCAGTAAGACTGTCAATGAGATATTATTGGCAGGCATAGTTCCAGCGACTTTAGAATTGATGGATCAGACAGCCATTCATTGTATTGAAGAAGCCATGCATATCGGCTTACCAACCGATATTGCTGCTTTCCTGCTTATCGAATCGGATGGTGTAGAGCTAGAAACCACCACACAGGAAATTGAATCCATTGCAATAATTTGTGAGAAATCCGGAGCAACAAAAATTTCACTGGCAAAATATGAAAGCGAAAGAGCTAACCTTTGGAAGGCTCGTCGCTCGATTTCACCCTCCTTAGCTCGCTTAGCACCCAATAAGCTGGGGGAAGACATAACCGTTCCTCGCAGCGCCATTCCCGAAGCCGTAAAACGTTTGAAAGCGATTAGCCTAAAGTATGGTTTGCCCATCGTTATTTTTGGCCACGCTGGGGATGGTAATCTGCATCCCAATATTCTGTTCGACAAACGAGATCCCGAACAAATGAAAACGGTGGAATTGATGGTAGCGGAAGAGTTCGAAGTTGCGCTTGCGTTAGGTGGGACGCTCTCGGGTGAACATGGTGTTGGAACGCTGAAACGCCCTTTTATGGAAAAGGCCCTCGGAGAAGTTTCAGTCGGAATCCAAAAGAAAATAAAACAGGTTTTGGATCCGTTAAATATTTTAAACCCTGGAAAAGTAATACCAGATTAATCGCATTAAAAAAATAAAAAAGGAGAATTATTATGAGTGACAAAAAAGTACCAGTAGGATATTTATCATCAGACCAACCCGATTTGTTTTTTGAAGACAATGGTGTTGGAAGATTAAAGAAAGAAGTTTGGGAATCCAGCGACGCACAAATCGACGCTATTTTGGCCGATTATGGAGTGCCATCACCAGTGGAATGGGCAAAACCAGGCTCTTATATTCAAACCACCACCCGCTGGCAGGTGGAAGAGAATCGCAAGAAGAATGACATTGTTTTCATACCCGTTGGTTGTACCGAATTACACGGACAACATCTGCCCAGTGCAGCGGACACCTTATACGTAAGTGCAATTGTTGAAGGTGTGCGACGCTTCACAGCGAAACGCGGTGCGCCGGTTAACCTGGCACTTCCTCCATTGAATTATGGTGCGCATCCCTATCACCATTTAGGCATGCCAGGTACCGTCATTGTGCGCGAACATGTAGTACGCGAGATGATGATTGATGTGATGTTGGGATTATGGAATGATGGTTTCCGCAAGCAATTAATCGTCAACAATCATGGACAACTTTGGGTGCTGGAATCTGCCATTCAGGAATTCCAGAAACGCTATCAACTACCCGGCATCTTCCGTGTCATCGATTGGCATCGCGGTGTGCGTGAATTCTTCCGTCCGGTGGAACGTGGTGGCAAGATGGATACCAATTTCGTGCATGCCGATGAATCCGAAACTTCATTAAGTTTGTTACTGCATCCTGAAATGGTGGATATGAATTATGCGGTGGATACAGAAGGGAAAGCCTATTTGCCAGAAGGACATTTCGATAAATCCGTTGATCCTTATGGGCGTCCCAGTCGCTGGTCAGAAGGTGAAGGTCACTTCGCCATCGAAATCGCCGCTACACCAGAAGGTGTGGTAGGTAAGGCAAAGTCCGGCACCGCAGAAAAAGGGAAACGGCCGATGGCTGCCATATTAAAGTACCTCACCCTCTGGCATGATGATGTTCTGGAAGCATTCCCGGCAGGTACTGTTCCTCCTGTTGAGGAAGTCACTCTGCGGACAGAGAAAGAAATGGAACCCTATCTGCGAGAACCACTCAGCAAGGGTTGGAAACCTGTTTATGGTATCCCCCGTATTGGTCAGGGAACGGAAGTCTAATCATTCAAACATTCGTGTCTTTTCAATAATTAACAGTAAGGGTGATTTTGGAAGGCTTGCGCTTTCCAAAATCACCCGCTTACCCAGATTTATTGAGAAGATACAAAAATTTCAAAAAAGGAGTAATTGATGAACGGTAAAATGAACGGCGTCACACTCGTTGCAAATTGGGAACCCAAACCCGGTTTCAAATTGGGAGCAAAAGATATTGAAGGTCTCCAGACTTATCTGGGTAGTCAGGTGTGGCGCAATCCACGCTTCGAAATTCGTGAATATGATATTCCCACCCCAGGCGACGATGAAGTTTTGATTGAGGTGAAAGCCTGTGGCATATGTGGCTCTGATGTTCATATGTCTCAAGCGACCGAAGATGGCTATATTTTCTATCCAGGATTGACGGGTTTTCCCAGTATTTTAGGACATGAACTTTCTGGAGTGGTTGTATCCGCTGGCAAGAAAGCTTTTGATAAATACACCAACAAGCCCTTCAAGGGGGGCGAGCCAGTCACAACCGAGGAAATGCTGTGGTGTGGCATGTGTAAACCTTGCGCCGATGGATATCCCAACCATTGTGAGCGACTGGATGAAATTGGTTTCAATGTTAACGGAGCTTATGCCAAATACCTGGTAGTTCCTTCTCGAACGATTTGGAGTCTGGAACCATTGAAAGCAAGGTATAGTGGACAGGACCTGTTTGTGGCTGGAAGTTTGATTGAACCAACCTGTGTAGCTTACAATGCTGTCATCGAACGAGCTGGTGGTATTCGCCCAGGTGATCGTGTCGTTATTCTCGGGGCAGGTCCGGTTGGTATTGCCGCCTGTGCTATCCTGAAACGTGCAGGTGCTTCACAAGTCATTATCTCAGAAACCGAAGAAGTCCGTGCCCAGATGGCATTAAAACTGGGTGCGGATTTTCACATCAATCCTCTCAAAGAGGACTTCGCGGATAGGATTCTGGAGATCACCCATGGTATGGGTGCTGACTTATTCATGGAAGCTACTGGGTTGCCGGAAGTGGTTTACCCGGGCATCGAACGGGTGGTATGGGAAGGCCGCACATTGAACAGTAAGATCGTTGTTACTGCGCGCGCAGAGGCGAAGATGCCAGTGATGGGTGAGGTACTCCAGGTTCGTCGTGCCCAGATCATCGGTGCACAGGGACATTCAGGGCATGGGACGTTCCCACGTGTCATCGAATGTATGGCTTCAGGCATGGACATGACCCCCATGAGCACCAAAAAAATCAGTCTGGAAGAACTACCCGAAAATATCATTCGGTTGCAAACAGATCGTTCAGAAGTAAAAATTACGTACGTTGCCTAATTCTCTCCCTTGTCATACCGGGTATCAACCACAGCAAATGTCGTTGATACCCGGCTAGAAAGTAAAAATGAATTTATCAATCGTATATACCACACAACACACAAAATTTCAGGCAGCCACCTTTTCGGGTGAATTGGATGCCAATCTGGCAAAAATTGCTGGATATGGTTACAACGGTGTTGAGCTTGCAATCCGGGATCCAGAACTGGTTGATATGGAAGAATTAGAAAAATTCCTTCATCAATATGACTTGAAAGTCCCGGCCATTGGCACCGGACAGGCCTGGGGTGAAGAAGGATTATCCTTCACCGATCCGGTTCCTGCCATTCGTGAAGCTGCAATTCAACGCATTCAAAGCCACATTCCAATCGCAAAAAAATTAAATGCAGTCATAATCATCGGTCTGGTAAGAGGTATCTTAAAACCTGGTGTCAGTCATACACAGGCAATGGATTGGCTTCGTGAAGCATTACAACAATGCACTTCTGTAGCAAAAGATCACAATGTACGCCTGGCTCTTGAACCCATTAATCGTTATGAAACCTCATTAATCAATAACGTTGCACAAGGTATGGATCTCATCTCGGATGTCGGTGCTGATAATTTCGGTCTGTTATTGGATACATTTCACATGAATATTGAAGAACCTCAGATTGAGAAAAGCATCCAATTGTGTGGCAATCGGATTTTTCATTTCCATTTGGCCGACTCGAACCGCTGGTACCCTGGTGGTGGTCATCTGGATTTTGGATCAATTATCACATCCTTATACAATACCGGATACACTGGATTTGTCTCAGGAGAATTTCTCCCCTACCCCGATGTGGATACTGCTGCACAGAAAAGCATTTTATATCTACGAAAAGTAATACAATAGCTTTATCAATTTTTTCTTTCCTGAATTTCAAACCTGGCTAGTCCAGGTTTTTTTCTTAAGAAAATTCACCTCAAGTTTAAGGAAATGATGAAACGTAGACAAATTATCAGTTCTAATTCAAATCTTAGTTTAATCAATAATTTGAATGATTATTTGATACATTATACAAACTTGATAAAATCTTTTATCGCAACGCCATTATTCGTGTAACATAATTACATGAGCCAATTAAAATATTCCTGGTAAAAAACATTACACGATTCAGCTCTGGTTGCTTTACATCGATCCAAAACAGATTCTCTCTTAATCAAAACGGATGATGAAAAAAAATAAGAGCAGCATATCAATATTGCAACCATCTGACCATAAAACACTCATGCACATTTTACATGGCATCAGCTTTATTACCAGAAAAGAAACGGAAAGCTGCACGAGCTTTGTGTTAATTTTGTCGTGTGAGTGACGACCTGATAGATTGTTGTATTCATTATCCCATGGCTTCGCTGGAAATTTGGCATCAGCAAAACCTGCATGATCACATTGATCAAACAGATGAAGTTGTCTTATAGCCTGGTCATATATCCAAAAGCAAATTAAAATCCCCAATTATTATGGAGAACAACTTATCCAGCGGGTTGCTCAGGATAATGTCAAAAACCGTTATAAAATTTTCGAGGAATTAAGTAAATATTGTTGTAGTGTCGCTTCAATAGTTGGATTAATGTTCATGTTCATCATCGGTTTTAAGAATGAAAAAGCCTTCCTGTATGCCATTCGATTGGGAGTCGCTTTACAACTCACAAATATCATAAGGGATATCGGCGAAGATTGGCAAAGAGGAAGGTTATACCTCCCGAAAAACGAAATGGAGCAATTCAACATAACAGAACAAGACATTCAATCAGGTATTGTCACTGAGAAGTGGCGAAAGTTTATGCGATTTCAAATTGAGCGAAACCATGGATTATATGCCGAGTCTCTGCCCGGAATTGCATTATTACACAGAGAAGGTAGATTTGCCATTGGTGCGTCTGCAGAACTTTACTAGAAAATTTTGGAAGAAATAGAAAGAAATGATTATGATGTTTTCACGAAACATGCTTTTGTGAAAAATTCCAAAAAAATCCAACAGCTACCTCAGGTTTGGTTCAATTCAATGTTTGGATAAAAATCCAGGCACGGTAAATCCCAGCTCTATC
>AWGX01000550.1 GCA_000495415.1 Smithella sp. ME-1
CCAGCCGATTGAGCATAAATATATTTCCCGCGCTATAGAAAATGCCCAGAAACGTGTCGAAGGACAAAACTTTGATATCCGCAAACATCTGCTTGATTATGATGATGTAATGAACAGGCAGCGCAAAGTAATTTATGAACAGCGCAAAAAAGTGCTTCGAGGCGATGACTTGCGGACAGATGCTAATGAGATGATTGAAGAAATCGTCGATGATCTTTTGTCCGAATTTATGAATGAGAAAGAAAATAAGGATGAATGGAATCTTAAAGGGCTGGAAGACGCTTTATTAAAGCAGTTCAATATAAAATTTGATTTAGTAAATTTCGAGCAGAGTAATTCTGCTCAGATGTCAGTTCGTGAATTGATAATTCAAGGTGTTCAAAAACTCCTGCGTGATAAAGAAAACGAGTTCGGTAGCGAGCTGATGAGTTACCTGATGAAAGTAATCATGCTTCAGGCAATAGATACCCAATGGAAAGAACATCTGCTGGCAATGGATCATTTAAGAGAAGGAATCGGTCTGCGCGGTTACGCTCAAAAGGATCCGGTCAGGGAATATCAGCGGGAAGGTTATGAGATGTTCATGGATATGATTGCCCGGATTAAAATGGATGTGCTGGAGAAACTGTGCCTGATTAGAATACAGAGAGAAGAAGAAGTAGAAGCAATACGGCAGAAACAAAAACAGGATTATATTATGAGCCGCGGGGAAGATGTACCGCAACCAAAAACGGTTAAGCATGAAGGTGCCAAGACCGGACGGAATGATCCCTGCCCTTGTGGGAGCGGCAAGAAATATAAAAAATGTTGCGGTGCTTAAGTCATTTGAAAAAAGGAAGTGGTTTTATGGTTAAAAATAAAACAAAAATCAGTGTGCCCGGCTTTCTGGCCAATGGAATTGCCGTTGGTATTAAAGGAACCGATAAAAAGGATCTGGGCTTGATTTATTCAACCGTACCCGCAAAAGTGGCGGCTG
>AWGX01000551.1 GCA_000495415.1 Smithella sp. ME-1
GTTACTTCCGGTCCTGTTATCGAACGACCGGGAGATCTGGCGGCAATTTTAACGAATATGCAGGACCATGAGGTTCTCTTCATTGATGAAATTCACCGGCTTTCTCATGTAGTGGAAGAAATATTGTATCCGGCCATGGAAGATTTTCATATTGATATATTAATCGGGCAGGGTCCTTCCGCCCGGTCAATGAAACTTGATATCCCTAAATTTACTTTAGTGGGCGCGACGACCCGTGCCGGTTCGTTGACGTCGCCTTTGCGCGACCGTTTCGGCATGCACTTTCGTCTGGAGTTTTATTCACCGCAGGAACTCGCTGTTATTCTCAAGAGATCAGCTTCCATTC
>AWGX01000552.1 GCA_000495415.1 Smithella sp. ME-1
GGTGATATGGGGAATATCTTTAAGTCGAATTTCACTTTTTTCCTGTGACCCCGGTAATCCTGCAAAAAGGATCAGTTTATTTTTAACCACGTTGCCGTGAGCGTTAAAGCGAAACAAATTGGAGTTCAAATCAAAATTAAACGAAGAAATGGACATATCAGGATTCAAATCTCCTTCAGTCAGAATATTCAAAGCCTGAGTTACACCCATGGTGCTGATTTTCATAAAAACAGTTTCATTGAAGTGATATTTTTCCCCAAGGTTGGAGAAAGAACGGTGAACAAAGCCGATCTTTTTGCCGTC
>AWGX01000553.1 GCA_000495415.1 Smithella sp. ME-1
AGTGTCCTTCAGTTCTTCAAAAACCAACTCCTTCATTCTTTTAACTCCCTACGGCGGTTCCCACGGTATTTCCACAAATCACACGACGAATGTTGCCGCTTTTACTTAAATTAAACACGATTATAGGCAGGTGATTGTCCCTGCAGAGAGAAATCGCCGTTGCATCCATTACTTTGAGGTTTTTGGACAGTACGTCAGTATAAGTGATCTTGTCAAACATTTTTGCATCAGTGTATACCGCAGGGTCCTTGTCATAGACGCCATCCACTTTTGTTGCTTTTAAAATGACATCTGCCTTTATCTCTACCGCTCTTAAAGAGGCAGCTGTATCCGTGGTAAAGTACGGATTACCTGTACCCCCGGCAAATATGACTATCCTGCCCTTCTCAAGGTGGCGTATCGCTCTTCTCTGGATAAAAGGCTCTGCTACCTCTCTCATCTCTATGGCAGTCTGGACCCTTGTGGGAACATTAAACCTCTCAAGGCCGCTTTGCAGGGCAAGACTGTTTATGACCGTTGCAAGCATACCCATATAATCTGCAGATGTGCGGTCCATGCCTCTTGCACTTCCTTCAAATCCACGGAATATATTACCGCCTCCTACAACGATCCCCAGTTGGACGCCAATTTCCGCAATTTCTTTTATCTCTTTGGAAATCTCAATAATCGTATCGGGATCAATCCCGAAGGAAGACTTGCCCAAGAGCGCTTCACCGCTTATTTTTAAAAGTACCCTTTTATAAATAGCCTTGTTCATGAGTGATTATTTTGATTCTTCCCCTAACTGATACCGTGCAAACCTTCTGATGACAATATTTTCTCCCGTCTTTGCTCTCAGGTTATTCAACAGTGTGTCAATGGTGACATCAGTGTCTTTGATAAATTTCTGTCTTACAAGACAGACGTCTTCATAATACTTTGTGAGTTTTCCCTCGATGATCCTATCCCATATTTTTTCCGGCTTATTTTCTTCGAGAGCCTGACTTCTGTAAATTTCTTTTTCTCTCTCAATTACCTCAGCCGGAATATCATCAGGGTTGACGAATAATGGATTCGCCGCAGCTATATGCATGGCAAGATCTCTGGTAAATCTTTGAAATTCATCTGTTTTTGCTACAAAGTCCGTTTCACAGTTTGCTTCAACTAAAACACCGATTTTTCCGCCCATATGAATATACGAAGCGATCACCCCGTCCTTCACCGCTTTGGATGATCTTTTCGTTGCTGCCGACATGCCTTTTTTTCTTAAATAATCAATGGCTTGTTCAAAGTCACCACCTGCAGCAGCCAAGGCTTCCTTACAGTCCATCATTCCCGCGCCTGTCTTCACTCTCAGCTCTTTAACCATTCCTGATGTTATGTTCAATTCACCGAACCTCCTTCATTTACCCCTGACGTTCCATATTCCCTTCAGGCACTTCGTCAAATTCCGCTATTCCGTCCTCTGTCTCAACGCTTTGCAGGGCATCCGATTCCATATCGCCTATCGATGCAATTGCCCCAGACTGCCTTTCCTTGTCCGTATCAGCCTGTACACGCTCTTCGAACCGCTTTTTGCCCTCAAGAACGGCATCGGCAATCTTTGAGGAAAACAACTTGATTGCCCTTATGGCATCATCGTTACCCGGTATAATATAATCGATATCGTCGGGATCACAATTGGTATCTACAATTGCCACGATAGGTATTCCCAACTTTTTTGCCTCGTGAACTGCAATGCTCTCCCGTTTTTGAAGAACTGAAGGACACT
>AWGX01000554.1 GCA_000495415.1 Smithella sp. ME-1
TTCCCGCAAGAGATGTTACTATACCTTTATGTTTGCATCCGGAATTCCGAAAGAGTTCCTTGATTTTTAAAGATAATGCACCGGAATCAGTTAAAACACCGTCAATGATTATGCCTTTAGGCAAGGGAACCTGCAAGAAACGGTTAAGAATATGACCACGAGAACTGCTGACAATTTCACCCAATTTTAAAGAACTTGAACCGATATCCAACCCAACAAGACTTTTTCTACGCGAAAAAATTTCTTTTAAATTTAACATCAAAGCACCGTCATATAATTTTAACTAAACACATTTTCATAGTCACTTTGCCCAACGATAAACAACATCTCCTTTTTTAACCATGCCTAATTCATTTCGGGCTATTGCTTCTATATAATTATAATCGCTACGCAATAAAAGTATCTTTTTCTTTAATTCACCATTCTCGACAGTTATTTCATTGTTCTGTAACTTCAAGTGAGTCAATCGTTTACTCATCAAATAATTATCTACAAATCCTCTGTTGCCAAAAGTTATTAAAAGCGCCATTAATATTAAGAAGCCAACAAGATATCTTCCTATCTTCATTTGAAATCAATTCCTTCCAGTTCAATGCGATGAAACATGATGCGCCCGTTTACTTTCTCAAGGGAACACTTCTTCATGCGGTTTCTGCAAGGCTTTAGC
>AWGX01000555.1 GCA_000495415.1 Smithella sp. ME-1
TATTTAATTGCCGAAGTAATAGTTACCTTTGATGATGAAAAGGTTACCATCAATATGATTATTAATGAGCTCAAAAAAGGTAAGTTTTCTATTACGGGTGAGTCGGTATACTTGAAGTAACTCCATGCCAATCCGCATGTAATTACCGCCTTGCTGTTGGTAATTGCCGGTAAAGTAAAACCATCATTTGCTATGCGCTCCCCTACTGGATGCGCTTCCGGTCTTCGGCTA
>AWGX01000556.1 GCA_000495415.1 Smithella sp. ME-1
GGTTAGACAGCGTGGCACGTTCGATCAAAAAAGGTCCGTATATTGAAGAAAGGTTGTTAACCAGGATAAGAAAAATGGAAGCAGAGGGCAACAAAAATGTAATCAAGACCTGGTCGCGTCGTTCAACTATAACTCCGGAACTGGTTGGTTATACTTTTGCCGTGCATAACGGGAAAAAGTTCATTCCGGTCTATGTGACAGAAAATATGGTGGGACATAAATTGGGCGAGTTTGCGCCGACAAGAATTTTCTATTCGCATTCAGGTGATCGGAAGACTAAAGTCCGCGCTTAATTATTTAAGTGCCAATATGTTTGGAGTTGATAAACATGGAAGCAAAAGCAGTTGCAAAATATATAAGGATGTCGCCACAGAAAATAAGGCTTGTGGCTGATCTGATACGAGGAAAGAAAGTACAGGAAGCGCGTAATATTCTTCTTTATACAAGAAAATACGCGGCAGGTGCAATTGCCAATGTTCTGAAGTCAGCTGTTGCCAACGCGGCTCAGAATCCTAACATTGATGAAAATATTCTTTACGTAAAAGAGATATTTGTGGACCAGGGACCGGCTTTGAAACGTTGGCGTGCAGCTACGCAGGGAAAGGCGGCACCGATTCGAAAGAAAAGTTCACATATTACAGTTATTCTGGACGAAGGGTAAGGAGGATACATTGGGTCAGAAAGTTAACCCGGTAGGATTACGATTAGGCCATATTAAAAAATGGCAATCGGTATGGTTTGCAAATAAGAAATACAGCGAAATGTTGCATGAGGATTTGCAGATTAGAAAGTATCTCAAGAAAAAACTGTATCATGCAGGAATTTCCAAAATTGAGATTGAAAGAGCGGCTAACAAGGCCAAGGTAAATATTTATTCGGCCAGACCCGGTGTTATCATCGGTAAAAAAGGTTCAGAAATCGAGAAATTAAAATCTGATATTGAAAAGTTTTCGCAAGCTGAAATTATCATAAATATTCTGGAAGTACGTAAACCGGAAGTCGATGCCCAGCTTGTCGCGGAAAATGTTGCCATGCAATTGGAAAAGAGGGTTGCGTTTCGTCGTGCGATGAAAAAATGCGTAGGTTATGCTTTAAAATTTGGT
>AWGX01000557.1 GCA_000495415.1 Smithella sp. ME-1
CAGATACATTTCGCCAGGTCAATCCCATGGTTGAAGTCAGAAAAACAACCTTGTATTGATGAGCCTGAAATAAAAGGGGAAACTATTTTACTGAAACAGTGTTTCAATTCATTCTTGTTTTGTCCGTGTTTTTTTGCTAGCTTTAACAAAGTACATCCGGTTAAAAAATAATAATCTTCATAGTTAAATAAAGGCAAAGACTAATGATAAAAAAACAAAACATAATCAAACGGGCAAAAGACGTATTAAAAATAGAAGCGCGAAGTATTTCG
>AWGX01000558.1 GCA_000495415.1 Smithella sp. ME-1
ATGATTGGAGGATTGGAAGATTAGAGGTTTGGAAGTTTGGATGCTTAGACGCTTTAGAAGTTGTCATTTGTACCTCGTCATTTTAGAAGTTTGGAAGCTTAGACGCTTTAGACAATTTAGATGATTGGAGGATTTGAAGCTTGGAGGGTTAGTAGCTTCTAATCTTCTAATCTCCTAACCCTCTAATCATCTAACCCTCTAACCTTCTATCTTCGTTCTCATACTGGCAATAAGGCTATTAATCATTTTTGCTAGTTCTTCTATGTGTAAAAGTAAATCTTCCGGAATTTGTAAAAGTCCAAGTTCTGCGCAAATAATTAAAACAGCCTCTGTTTCTGCTAAAGAACCTTTTGATATATTAAGGAAATTAATAAAATCTTTCGCTGTTCTTCGATTTTTACCTTCAGCAATGTTTAATGAAACAGAAACAATCGCTCTTTTAAG
>AWGX01000559.1 GCA_000495415.1 Smithella sp. ME-1
AGCGTACAGTTCAGGGAATTGGTTAGAACTTTAAGGGAGTGTGGGGGCTGTCCTTCGGGCATTCCCCCCACTTGTAATTAAAGTGAACAATAACAGAAAGGAGATACTATCATGGCAAGAATGAGTAGGGATAGTTTTGCAAAGGCAACAGGTGCATTTGGCCGGACCGCGGAGGAACTGGAAAAAGATTCTAATGCTGATAAGGTTCCTGAAAAGAATTGCGGTGTATGCAAGCACTATCTGGAAAACACGTATGCAAGCGACGGAAGAGGTACCTGTAGCACATTGAAAGATGGTTCGGATATCACCAGCGATCCCCCGGTCTTTGTGTTGGATGGGAAAAACGGATACATGTTGAGAATCCTTACTGACGCGTCCAAGTGCAAATACTTTGAAAAAATGGAATTCATCGATCATGACGGCACGGAATGCAGTGATCCCATGTATCGTCGTTCGATGAGACAGCTCCAGGATAAGTAATAATCAACTCACAGATACAAAGGAGAATAAAAACATGAAATGCGTAGAGTGTAATTTCGAAGGGCCCGTTGATAAATTCCGTTACCTGTACAATGCCCGGATCGATTCGTCACTTACATTAAGGCAGTGTCCCAACTGTCAGGCATGGTTGGCCGTGGATGAACTGACCGGCGCAGTCAAGCAGAAAGTCGGTTTGGGTGAGGCGCCTTGGGGCAAGTCGGCTGGTATTGAAGGTTTGGCAACAGATTAACGTGTGATAAAATATCAGATTGCTGAAATGTTCCATATCAGGAGGTGCAGTCATGGATATGACTTGTCATGTTTGCGGGCATACCGCCAATTATCTTGAATTCACCTATCTATGCCAGGGTGGGTGACCGGCCTGCGGAGAGTCGGATCTGCGGCAATGTCCAATCTGCGGAGCCCGATGCATTTTCTCGCGTGCCGAGAGCCTGGAAGATGAAGAAGTCCAGATGAAAGAGCTTGCTGAAAAATTGGCCGGTATAGTTAAAAGTCCGGATCCTCAAGTCATGGCGGAAGCCAGGAATTTACTTGAACGGTTGTACAAAATGAATCAGCGCTGGAATATTCCGTCCCTGCAACAATTTCTAAAGGAACGGCAGCGCGAGTTGTTTATGTAAGGGCGGGGCATTACCTCGCCCATATGACAATCATGGGCTCATAAGGAGATCATGAAGGAGAGGCGGCCCCTGTGTGCTGCTATAAGGAGGATGGATGAGCGGACGCAATGTCACATCACAACAGAAACACACTGGGCGCTTTGATCCGGGCTTGGCTATACCCGAAGCCGAAGCGCACTTTTTCCTGCCGGGCGAAGTAGTTGCTAATTTGGAAATGATAGCCAAGCTCTCTGAGCGCCATCCAGTAAATTGTCTTGTTGCGGGCAAACAGGGATGTGGCAAGTCAACACTTGTTCGTCAGTTTGCCGCTCGCCAGCGAAGACCACTGGCAACCTTTCAGGTTGGTATACTTTCAGAGCCGGGTCAGTTGTTTGGCGAACACAGACTTAAAGACGGAAAAACCTATTATCAGGAATTTCTTTTTCCTCAGGCCATTCAAACCCCGGGATGTGTTATCCACCTGGAGGAAATTAACCGACCCGAACATCCGAAAGCACTGAACATGCTTTTTTCAGTTCTTGCTGAAGACAGAAGAGTCTTTATCGATGAACTGGGTGAAATAAAAGTTGCTCCGGGTGTTGTTTTTTTTGCGACCCTCAATGAAGGAGAAGAGTTTGTCGGAACCGAGATGCTGGATGCTGCACTGAGTGACCGTTTCTATGTCACGGTTCTTGATTATCTGCCGCAGGAAGTAGAGACCAAGGTGCTACACCTCAAAGGTGGCGTAGATGAGGCTACTGCCCTCACCATTGTTAATGTGGCTAACCGCCTGAGAGGCAACAAGCACGAACCCATGGTGATTTCTACCCGGCATACCCTGATGATTGCTGAAATGGTGCACTGCGGGGCATCTGTCAAACACGCCTTTATTCACAGCCTGCAGATGAACAAAAATGTTTTGGAGACGGTACTGCTTTCGCTGCACGTGGAACTGGGACTTAAGGAACACGACGGCAATAAGTATCAGCCCTATTGAGGAGTCAATAGAGGTATGCATGATATAGCGTATTCGAATCCTGCCGAGTCTCCTGTCCGGAAGGGGCTTTCCGCTTACTGGCGGCGCAATACTTCAACTGTAGAATCTGTAGAATTAGCCAATTTACTGGGTGCTCTACGTAAGGTCACCGGATATTTAGGTGAGAATATAGGTACAGTTGCCTATGCAGGTTTGGGTGGAGTTAAAGATTCAACAATAATTGTCGATCCGGAAACGGTAATGGGTCAATACCCTGTGCCTGCTCAACAAGTTGACCAGGTGGCAGGTATTGTTATCCACGAGGCACTGCATCAGGTGGCCTGGACGGAACATATGTGGCGTTGCCTTAAGCAGGATGACTTGCGACAGTCCGACCTTCCGCGTTTGCATCGGCTCGTCGAAACGGCTGAAGATATTTATATCGAAAATACAATCAGGGGAACTTTGGGATTGTATCTGGCTGCGGCCAGAGTTAAAAGTTTTAAGATGCCTTCTACAAGCCGTCCATCAATTGATGCCCTGATAAAATTGTGGTGGGCTTTAACCTGGGGCAAAGATAGTAAAAAAGAGGATGATATCTATAATAAGCCATTGTCGCGGTTGAAAGAACTGACAGAACATCTTAAAGATGTGGCTTGGGACGGCGGAGGCGTTACCGAGCGTTGCGAACGGCGGGCACAGCTTTACCGTGCCACTTGGGATCGAATTGCTCCAATGTTGGAAGGTCTCATTCTGATTAACAGGCGCATGGCATGGTATCCAACTTCAGAGACGCGCCCGATGGCTGTTGGCAAGACCACTCCAAAAGGAGCAACTCCTTTGGAGCCGGAATTGCAGCGTGCCATAGAAATACAGTTGGCAGCTTCGTCCACAGATATTACAGCACTGATTGCGGAAGCAGCGGGAACGCAAGATGTAGTGCCGACTTCCCGTTGGGATTTTCATATTCCAGCTCATCCCGTAATAGACAAAAGTCTTGTCGGCCGGCTGAAAATGCTATTTCTGGGATATTCAGAACGGGAAAAAATTATCAGCCGTGGTTTGACGGCAGGGCGGATTGATGCCCGACGCCTTCATCGTGCAGCCATTACCGGTCGGTGTTTCAAGGTCACCGAGAGCCGGCCTGCTATGGATTGGAATGTTACACTTCTGGCCGATGCCAGCGGATCGATGACCGGCACCAAGTGGCGCATGGTTGAAAACACCGTCGCTGCCATTCACAGTTCATTGGTTGGCTACCGTAATCATTTCCTCGCCTATGGCTATTTCGAGATGGATGGTGTTTTGATGGTTTCCAATTTGATTAAAGGAGACAGGTTGCTATCGTTGCCACCCTATGGACAGACGGCTTCGGGTCAGGCCATTATCGCTGCCGCTTTGAGCATGCCCCGGGATAAACGCCGCAAGCTGCTAATCCATGTTACAGACGGTGAATCCAATTTCGGGCTGCCAGTACAGGCCGGCATCGATTTTTGCCGGAGAGAAAGTGTTACATTGATTACGCTGGGTTGTGGCTGCAAAGACAAGTCAGTCATGCGGGATCAATACGGCAACACTATTCAATTCATACAAAGTTTCCGTCAGTTGCCCCATGCCGTGGAGAGATTACTGCGATGGTCTTTCATGAAAGCACAGGGACCGCTCGGGAATAAACGTACTCGTAGTAATATTTTTTTGAAAGATGAAAGTTGTGAAGCGCCTGAATAAACATTTGAAAAATATCCGAAAGCTTATCGCATTGATAAATAACAGGTAACATCAGTTTGGTGAAGATAACCTTAAAAGACGGCAATAATAATTAAATTAATCAGTTTAGCTAACAATTAGGAAAGGAGATAAGCAATGAAGATCAGTGAGACTGTAAAAAAATGTTTAGAGACAGAAGGCAAGACGAATATTCTGGCAACTTCGGACAAATCCGGCAAAGTAAACGTAGCCATGTTTGGTTCATACCAGATGTTGGATGATTCTTCCGTGCTGATTCTGCTTGGCGACAACCGGTCGTTTAGCAATCTAAAAGAAAATCCAAATGCAGCCTGTATAGTTACGCTCCCTGGAAAGGGCGGTATGGCTACCCAAGGGGGCAGACTTTACATGAAAGTTAGCAACATTCAGGATGAAGGTGAAAAATTTAAAGAGGTAAAGGAAAAAATCAGAGCAAAAATAGGTGGCGGTGCCGATATTCTTATGCATATGGTGGTCTTTGACATTGTAGAAGCACGTCCGATCCTCGACTTTGGACAAGGAATATAAAAAATTAACTAAAATTAAATTAATACGGGAGAATTCATGAGCAAACAAGCAATCCTTTTAACAGAATTAAAATCAGGCATTGGCACACTTACTTTTAACAGACCTGAACGGAAAAATTCCCTTTCTCCGGATTTGCTGATGATGATCCATAACAAGCTTCAGGAGTGGCGTAACTCTGATGAGGTGCGTGTTGTAGTCATTACCGGCGGAA
>AWGX01000560.1 GCA_000495415.1 Smithella sp. ME-1
GTGGAAGTTGATCCGATAAAAAAAACAACTAAACACAGACAGAGAAGCTTGATCAGGTTGTTACATTTCATAAAACCTCCTTTTGAAAACATTTTGAATTAAAAATGAGATTATTAATGTAAGCCCAGTAGCGGATTCTATAAAAGCCTCCGCATATTTTTCTCTTTCCTGCGGTGTAAGTTTTATTTTAGATCCCATCAAAAATTTAGTGTATTTTGTCTTTTCTTGAAGTGTAAGCGCAGATTCAGAATTAATAAGAAATGCTACGAGTCTTATA
>AWGX01000561.1 GCA_000495415.1 Smithella sp. ME-1
ATCCCGCTGATAGCTACGCTCCGGTTGATCCGCACGTTACCAATGAAATAATGTATTGCAATATATTGCATTATGAAATATTATGTATCATAATGCAATTAGGAGGAAAACCATATGCCTACAGCAGTTAGAATTTCAGAAGAATTAGTTCATGAGGCGAAGAGATTCAGTCGAATCGATCATCGGTCCCTGGCAGGTCAAATCGAACACTGGGCGCGTTTGGGCAAGTGTGCCGAAGAAAATCCAGACATGCCGTATTCTCTTATTAAAGAAATATTGATCGGTCTTGATGAATTGGATCAGGGTGAAAAAACTGAATACAAGTTTGGATAGATTAATATGAAAATCTATCAATCAAGATTATTTGAGAAAAAAGTAAAAAAGATGACTAAAGCCGAAAAAGAGGCTTTAGATCGTGAAGTAAGGACTATTGCCGAGAACCCAAATATTGGCGAAGAGAAAAAAGGAGATTTAAAGGGCGTACTTGTCCATAAATTTAAACTCAAAACAAATTTATATTTGTTGGCATATCGGAAAGCCGACAAAGATTTGGAACTTGTCATGATCGGCTCTCATGAAAATTATTATCGTGATCTCAAGGGCTACTTAAAAAGCAAATAAATCGGGTAACCAACCGCTACACCCGATCGTAACGCTCCGGTTGATGTCGTCGTTAGCACCAAACGAAAGGATATAACAACATGAAACAATGGTATGAAGAACTATTCGAGAACTACGGAATAAAATATGATAATGAGTGTTTCACTCAAGGCACCATTGGTGAATGCGACTTTATCGAAAAAGAAATCAATTACGATAAAAGCTTAAGAATACTGGATATTGGATGCGGAACGGGTAGGCATACAATCGAATTAGTCAAAAGAGGCTATACTGTTGTGGGGGTCGATCTTTCAGATTCGCAGTTAGAGCGAGCAAGACAAAAGGCGTCCATGGAAAATCTGCACATACATTTTCATAAGCATGATGCCAGAAATCTTCCATTCCTCAATGAATTTGACGTGGTCATCATGCTGTGCGAAGGAGGATTCACACTGATGGAAACCGACGAAATGAATTATCAGATTCTCCGGAATGCCACCAATGCTCTGAAGCCGAAAGGGAAACTGATATTTACTACTCTGAATGCCTTATTCCCCCTGTACCATTCCGTCAAAGATTTCCTGAATTCAAACACAAAAGAAGGAAACGCAAAATCCGACAATATTACATTCGATTTGATGACTTTCCGGGAATATAATACAATACATGCTGAAGATGATCTTGGGAATAAAAAAGAACTCCATTGCAACGAAAGGTATTATTCGCCATCGGAAATAACATGGCTGTTAAAGACCCTTAATTTCAAAACTATTGATATTTTCGGTGCGAAGCTCGGTGCTTTTAGTCGGAATAACGACTTATCAACGGAAGATTTTGAAATGCTCGTAATTGCAGAAAAATGATTGCGGAATGCTAACCAGGCGATGAACCCGATCGTGGCCCTGTCGGGCCACTCCGTGTTAGCTTTTCGTTTGGACACAAAAAAATATAGAAAGGAGGAAAAACTATGACGACATTTATAATGAAGGGGAAGTATTCGGCGGAGTCGGTGAAAAAAATCAGCAAAGGGCGTACTTTAAAAGCGGTAGAAATAATTAAAAAGAGCAAGGGCAAACTGCTGGCAGCCTATGCTGTAATGGGAGAAACTGATTTACTATTCATCACGGAGTTTCCCGGCGTGGCTGAAGCAATTAAAGCTTCTATCAATCTGAACAAGAATTTGGGCATCTCGTTCGCTACTCTGCCGGCGCTCAAGGTTGGGGAATTCGATAAGGTGGCCGCCGGTAAATAATAACATTTATTCGGCAGAATAATCAGGGATGGTTCTATTTATATTCGATTGCCGGTTTTTTGAAAAATAGAACCATCCCCTTAGTTTTATAGAACCGTTCTACTAGTTTTTCATCAGCTTTAAAATGGATTTAAACGATATTATAAAAATTATTTGCTTTTACATTCTTGTTGCCTCCGGCGAAACGTTGAATGGTATCGGTAGAACACTTTATTTAAACAGACGTGTTGGTGCCGTAAAGGCTAAGAGAATATCCATAATACCTGCCATTATTTTATGTCTGATTATATGTTATTTTTACGTTCCGATTATTGGCATTACAACCGATCAAGGGCTTCTACTGCTCGGTATTTCGCTTTCGGCATTTATGCTATTGTTTGATGTTTTCCTTGGGAAATTTGTTATGAAGGCAAAACTATCGGTAATTTTAGATGATCTCAACATATTCAAAGGCAATCTGCTGGCAGTTGGATTAATATTAATGACGTTTTGTCCTTTATTAGCAATAAAACTGCGGAATATACTCTAGTTTTGAATATTGAAATGCTTCGACAGGTTTTCTGCAAGAATGAAAATAAAAGAAATATACGCTAAATCAATTCTTTCTCCGTCGAAAATTTATGACTATGTCATCAACCCGTATGTCGGGTGTCAGCACGCTTGCTCTTATTGCTATGCAAGATTTATGAAAAGGTTCACCGGGCATAAAGAGCCATGGGGTGAGTTTGTCGATGTAAAAATCAACGCACCCGAACTGCTCGGTAAAGAAATAAAGAAAAAAAGAAATGGAACTGTGTGGATAAGCGGTGTTTGTGATCCATATCAGCCGCTGGAAAAAAGATACAAACTCACAAGAAAATGTCTGGAGATACTCGTGCAGAATGACTGGCCGGTGATAATTCAGACACGCTCGCCTTTGGTTGTGCGAGACATGGATATATTTAGAAAATCGAAAGATTTCGAAGTCGGACTTACCATCACCACCGCCAGTGACGAAATAAGAAAGATATTTGAACCATATGCGCCGTCGATTCAGGAGCGGCTGAAGGCTATCGCAACATTGCATCAAAATGGCATCAGGACTTACGTGATGATTGCACCGATTCTTCCCGAAGCCGAAAATCTCATTCCAATGTTGGCAGGAAAAGTTGACTACATCATTATTGACCGCATGAACTATTACCATGCTGTTAAAATTTACGAAAAACATGGGTGGAAAGAAAAAAATACATGCGAATACTTCAAAACCATTGGAAATAAGATAAAAAACGATTGCCGAAGATTGGGAATTGAGTGCGTATCGACCTATTGATTTAATCTGAAAGAGTTGATACGTTTTTAAAAAAGATCAATATGAAGAATCAGCGATGCCTGATTTAATCATCTGTAAAATTCGGATAGAAAAATGAAACAGTGGTACGAAACATTATTTGAAAATTACGGGAAGAAGTATGACCAGGAAGTCTTTGTTCAGGGAACCATCGGTGAATGCGATTTTATTGAACAGGAAATAAACTTTAACAAATCATTGAAGATTCTCGATATAGGATGCGGAACAGGAAGACATGCTATTGAATTATCCAAAAGGGGCTATAAAATTACAGGCGTCGATTTGTCTGATTCTCAGCTGTCCAGGGCAAGAGAAAAAGCCGAAAAACAGGAAGTCAGGATAGATTTCTTAAAATACGATGCGCGAAATCTACCGTTTTTAAATGAATATGATCTTGTGATAATGATTTGCGAAGGAGCATTCCCGTTGATGGAAACGGATGAAATGAACTTCGACATTCTCAAAGGGGCGACACAGGCATTAAAAAAACACGGTAAGATCATTTTTACGACGCTCAACGGTCTTTTCCCGTTGTATCATTCGGTGGAAGCGTTTTGCGCCGCCGGCGCTCCGGAAGGCAATGCCACGTACCGAAGCAACAACTTCGATTTGATGACGTTCCGCGATCACAACATCACGGAAATTGAAGATGATGACGGCAACAAGAAACATCTGGATTGCAGTGAACGCTATTACGTGCCCAGCGAAATCACGTGGCTTTTAAAATCGCTGGGCTATAAAAAAATAGATATCTTCGGCGCGAAACTCGGCGCCTTTTCCAGAAACGACAAACTGACCACCGAGGATTTTGAAATGCTGGTGGTGGCCAAAAAATAACGATGAAGGATTGTGCATCGTGAAGTCTCTTCAAGAAAGTGTTCTCGCCGCCATGGATGGTACGGACGTCGCGCAGATTCCGTTTTTCCACTACATTCTTCAGGATTTATGGGAAATCGGAACGGATCCGTCCGCTGTCATTGAACTGGTTCGCAAGCATAAAAAAAATTATTCCGGACTCCGCATCCTTGATCTCGGGTGCGGGAAAGGCGCGGTATCCGTCAACCTGGTTTGCGCATTCGGCTGTTCGTGTCTGGGCATTGACGCCATCCCGGAATTTGTGGATGTCGCCCGTGAAAAAGCCGTCGCGTTCGATGTTGGCCATCGTTGCAGATTCGAAGCCGGCGATATCAGAATCAGGGTTAAAGAAATATCCGGCTTTGACGTTATCGTTTTGGGATCTATCGGTCCCGTTTTCGGCGATTATTACCAAACGTTGACTGCTTTATCTCCCTGCCTGCCTCAGGACGGCATTATTGTCATTGACGACGGCTATATTGATAATCACAGCCGCTTCAGCCACTTATTGATACAAAAAAGGGAGACGATTCTCCGGCAAATCGATGATTCGGGAATGCGGCTAATTGACGAAACCATTATCGATCATCAAGCAATAAAAGATTCCGATGATTATATTTTCCAAAAGATTGAACAACGATGCCGGGAATTAATTCGGCGGCATCCTGAAAAAAAGCCATTTTTGAAAACTACATCAGGAAGCAAATCGAAGAAAATGATGTCTTGGAAAACAGGATTGTCTGTTCCGTCATGGTGATCGGCAGAAAAATCGAATCGATCATAAGGAAAGATATCGCATAAGCGTCGAGTCCGCTTCAATCCTGTTAAATTTCTTCCATTGACATTAAGAGCGTCCTTTACTTATACTCTGACTGGAAAAATGTCTTATAAGGAGAGACTATCATGACTATCAATATTAAAACTGAAGGGCGCATTATGCTCATTGAAATTGACCGGCCTAAAAAATACAACGCCATGACGCGTGAGATGTATACGCAGATGGCGCAAGCATATTACAAACTGGATCAGGATGACGATTTGTGGGTTGGGGTTGTCTATGCCAACGGCCCGCATTTTACTTCCGGACTGGAATTAACCGACTGGTCGGATGCCTTCAGCAATGGAGTAGGATTTCCGCTGGGCGGCAAAAATGAAATTGATCCTTTTTACATGATGGATGAGAGACGATGCCGCAAGCCGCTTATTTATGCGGTGCAGGGATATTGCTTCACCTGGGGTGTGGAGGTGATGCTCAACGCGGATATTCGTGTAGCGACTTCCGATACGCGCTTTGCCATGCTGGAAGTGCGCCGCGGATTTTTCCCGTGCGGAGGAGCGACTTTCAGGTTGTCCAGAGATATAGGATGGTCCAACGCGATGCGCTATCTTTTAACCGGAGATCAATGGACTGCAGACGATGCCTATCGTATGGGTTTGGTACAGTATGTAACCGAGCCTGGAAAACAATTGGAAAAAGCAATGGAGCTTGCACGGAAAGTAGCGAGCGCCGCGCCATTGGGTGTGCGCAGCATTTTACAAAACAGCCGTTTGGCCGAAAAACAGGGTGAAGAGGTCGCGAAAAAAATTATTTATCAAATGGTTTCCGAAGTAATGAAAAGCGATGATATGAAAGAAGGCCTGCAATCTTTCATTGAAAGACGCACTGCGGTATTCAAGGGCAAATAATCCGTTTGTTCTTTTTGACAAATGTAAAACATTTTTTAAAAATTTAGTCGCAAAAAATACTTGAACAAAAGATGATACTGGTGTTTAAGTAAACCATCTTTATTCTTTTTCGGGTGTCATGATAAAAACAGTTTCATTTAATCAACTTAAAGAGCATGAACGGGAGGTCAGGCGCGATCTCATCATCAGCGCGGCGGAGCGGGTATTTGCTAAAAAAGCCTTTAACATGGTGACTATTCGGGATATCGCGAAAGAAGCCGGAATTTCTCACGCTCTCATCTATCGTTACTTTCCTGATCAACAATCCTTATTTGTGGAGGCGTGTATAAGGCGTGGCGCCGAAATAGTGGAATTTGTCAATCAGCTAATCGATGACGATAGCAATATCAAAATTGAAAAAGTTATGGAGAGGTTTATTCGGTTTTTGGCGGAGAATGATCAATATTTCAGGATGATGACACATTTCGTGCTGGATGGCTCCCTGAATGAGGAAATGATTCTACGTCTTAATACCGCCGAGAGAGTGTTGCTTGCCCAGTTCGATAGAATTTTCGCAAAGGCAAATGATGAAAAGAGTGCCCGGATGCTTTCGCATGCTTTATTTGCTGCAATGAACGGGATAATCATAACCTTCCGGAACTACCCGGGCAGGAGCAGAGAAGAGGCTTTAAATCATATGCTGGCACTGGGGAAAATCATTGCCGAAAAATTCAAACAATAATTAACCTGATTAAAATATCCTTCAAATTTTTGCGCGTGCCCGGTTTGCATCAATACTTTCTAGCAAAGCTTCAATCCTCAGAAAAGCGCTCTCCTCATTGTACTTTCTGATATCCGCGTGGTCCACGTCAATCATTATCGAGGGAATTCCCAAATCTTCGGTTATCCATTTCTGAAGGTCCATCTGCATGATCGAATATACTTTGCAGCTTCTGTTGCTGGCAAACACGAATCCGTCTATTCCATAGTGACTGGCCGCCCAGGACATGGCTTTGAACCGTAAATCCATTCCGTAGGGACATACAGAAAAATTTTGTATCCGGGCAAGCGACTCCAGAGGATCACCTTCTCTGTATTCCTGAATAAATTCATAAGACCCTTCAATACCTCCCAAACACGATGTGTAGCTGGCTGCGATGATATTGGCATCAAGCCCGGCCAATCTTGTCGACATTTTCCGCAGCTGGTGCCAGGGAGCTATGCTGTCCCATAAAAGACGGTACCTTTCGTTGGGCATGGGGAACTGGCCATTTTTTATTCTTTCTTCTGTTTCATCAGCAAGCAACCTGAAGTGTTCGGCGACTTCCGGGCGCCCGCGTGAAGTCAAAAGCGGTGCCATCTGAACAAAGGAATCGAAAGCGGTTATTCCGGATGGGCGATGTACCGCACAGTCAATGAAACGTTTGTATTGTTTTGCCGCTTCACTGCTGTTTTTCAAAGCTTCCTTTGCCCGGTCGATATTAAATTTCTGTCCGCTCAGTGTTTCAATGGTCTTAATCAGGTCTTTAAACTGTGTTACGATATATTCGAGGTCTGTTTCTTTTTGCATTTCATAGCAGAAAGGAACATCGAGAATAAAGTGAGGAACGTTCCATTCCCGGTGGTATACATCAAACCATTTGACCAGCAGAGAACAATTGTTGTTATCCGATACAAGAAGGTGAGGGCGCGGCAGTCCGAAAGTTGGTGAGTCTTTCCCGCCGCTCATGGCGGTTCCGATATCGATTCTGGCATAGGAGCAGATGTCCATCGAATAACCACTGTGCTCTGCCTTTTCGCACTGAAGCATGCCGACACCTTTTGCCGCGCTCAGTGCCGCATGGCTTTCCGGTACCGCGAACACGACATTATCGAATCCTTGAAATAGTTCGACCGGTACGACTATGGCTACCCAAATCACGAAAGCTCCCTCGCTTGCCTTGCGGTGAACATTCAGATAGTCTTCGGTCAGGATTTGCGTCAGCCGTTTGCCTGAAGCAGTTTTCATTAATTCCCTGGTGTCATCCTTTTCGTCAGCCATATTTAACCTTCCTAAATTATTAGTATCTTTCTTTTAAATTTTCCCTTCGGGTGTTTTGGGCATTAACAGATATTTGATCAACGTATCAATTCTGAAAATGCCTCGATTCTTGTCCTCAGGGCTTCCACATTATCGTCATCATCAGTTGCTATTTCCAGTTGAAGAGTCGTAATATTTTTCTGCTCAAGCATTTTGATGATAAACGGCATTTCCAAATACTCATATTCGCAGAATTTTTCTCCGACAATAATAAGTCCCCGGGCTCCACGCTTTTCAATCAGCACGTTAAGCGTTTTGAGACGATCATCCGATGAATAGAGAATAGTTGTACAAGGGTAATGATTCCGGTAAAAATCGGTGTAATAAGTGGCAGGATCATCTGTCTCCTGAGGAATATAGCTGTAGGAGCGGGCCTGAGATGATATATCGTTACCGGCTACTTTCATGCCGGCTTGTTCGATAGCAGCGCACAGCGCATCCGGAGGAGGAAGAATGCCTGAAACAATAATTTTCTTTCCATCAGCACTGTTTTTTGTTGGACCTGATTTGGCTTTTTTTATGGCATCTTCCAGCGCGGATAGATGATCTTCAGGCGCCATGAAATATCCGTTTCTGATGAGGCGTGAGAAGTCGGCATAAGATATTCTTCCTTCGGCAACCAGCATCTCCATTTCCAGACAAAGCTTTCTTATCGTGTTGTATAATCTGACGCTGGCGAGAAAGCGTTCTGAAGAAAACCGGACTCCGAAGATACTTTCCATTTCCGCTATCAGCTCACGAATTCTGTTCGCCAAATATCCTGTAGAGTCAGTCTGGTTTGGAGATACCATGGGCACGTGCAGCTTAAGCAGAGGCCGTGTTTCCCCTTTTTCCTTGAGGCCGTGACTGATAATTTCCGGCATATTACGGAGAGTATCACAGGCGTTGTACATCATAAGGCCATCAAGAAGGGAGCCTTCTTCTGACAGGACAAATTCTGTAAGTCGCCTGGCAACAGAACAGGTAAAGCTCTGCAGATGGCGGTCGCTCTCTTTAAGAATACGTACCCCTTCCTTCATATCCCAGAGAACCACAGGCATCATGCCGAAAGAATGGACCAACTCCATAGGTGGGTATAAAGGGAAACATCCTATAACTTTTATACCTTTTTTCTTCGCTCGTCTAATATTTTCAATCACATCAAACATCAGTAATATCCTCCCTAATGCAGGGTACTATAACAACTTTAATGTTTCAAACTGTTTCCACTTCCGCCAAAGCCAGTTCCTGATATTCATGGAATAGGCGATCGCAATAATCGTCCCATTGCTCGCAAGCATGAATGGTTTTTTCTTCCATCTCGAAGAAGTGAGGTATTTCCATAATTTCTTCGAGTTCCTTGAAATATGATTGAATCAACTTTTCGTTAGCACCTTTGAGAATGTTTTTGATAAATTCTTGCGGTGGATACCACTTTCTTGCACGTTGGAAATCAACGAATAGCTGGGTCAGCAAAACGTTGCGCGGTCCTTCCCACAATTCATTTACAAGTCCGTCCCGAAGCATTCTCGGCAGGCTGGAAAAATCTTCCATAACTCCATGCCCGCCCAAAGCGCTTATGCCCAACCTGGACAAATCGCTGGCGTCCTTGGCTACAGTTATTTTCTGGAGCAGTACGAGTTGCCGGACATCAAAGCGTTTTCTCCGCATTTCCATGGGTTCGTCGGATTTATCGCTAACAAAAAGTCCTCCGGATTCCAGGCCCACGGAAAGACCACCGGGCAGTGAAATAAAGTCTTTATACACTTTGAAATTTCCGGCGATGGTGCGTTTTACATAGCGTTCATTTTTCAGAAACTGAGCGACCAGCATGGGAAAATCCTGAAGTTTCAGACCGAAAGCCGTGCGGAATTCGCCGTATTTCTGTATTTCGCGCAGCCCCCGGGCCATGCCCGCAGCGGATCCTATGGACAGAGCCAAACGGGAATACGTTAAAACGATTCCCACTACATTAGCAACCCCGCGATTGAGTGGTCCGACAGGATAAGCTACCGTGCCGTTGTAGGTTATTTCAGCTGTGGGCAGTTCCACGGTACCCAATTTGCGTTTGATGCGGTCAATAGTGTAGCTGTTGCGGATTTCATTTTCTTTATTGCCGGGAAGCCACATGGGTATGATAAAGAGTCCCACTTTTTCGGACCCCTTGGGTTTGGCGGTAATTACTGAATACTCGGCATGGGCCGCAGAGCAGAAGAATTTGGTGCCATAAAGTCGCCAAACCCCATTTTCCTCCACGGCTTCCAGCAGATTAGCGGGAACATCGGAGCCGCCTTGTATCTCAGAAACGAACTGGGCACCAATGGCATAAACGCCGTCGATGCCATTCTTTACGTGGTCGAGGATGGCCTTCGTTTCCGGTGTATTGGCGTATTTCTCAAGCAGGGCTGCCATGCCCCATGTACAGATCAGCGGGCAGATGATTCCAGATTCTGAATTCTCGCCTAAAAGATAAAGCTTTACAAAACGGGTCCAATCCGACGTTTTATCAGCAAACCAAGCCTCTGCGAAGACCTCCTTTTCCATAACCTCAATTTCGTAAGGACGGACAATGCGATCGATACGGTTTTTATGACCGTCATAATGCATCATATATGGCCGGTTTTCCGGTACGGAAATACGTTCAGAAAAATCCCGCCAGCGAAAAGACACTTTTTTTGAAAAAAGTCGTGCTTCCTTGTCTAGTTTTTCTGCTTCGTCTCCCGTGTAGATTTTTATTAATTTCTGAAAAAATGGATCTTCCATATAATAATCAACATTCTTTCTCCATTCGAGATAAGGGTTGAATGTATATGGATTGTTTCTATCTGGAAATGACATAGTTACCTCTCTGTATTTTTTTAATGAGTTGATATTACACTTCAGGGCTGTTCTTTTTCAATCACGCGCCACATATCTTCATCATCGTAGATTTTTTCTTCCTCGGCTGCGGCGTTTTCTGCGTCCAGTTCACTCTGGCGGTATCTTCCGCTCTGCTTTAATAGTTCGTCATAGTAGTCGTGCTGAATCATGAGGTCCATGATCTGATTTGTTCCTGTCCATATCTGGCATAATCGGGCATCCCTCAGCGCCCGTTCGACGGGATATACATTGGTGTATCCTATGCCTCCCATCATCTGCATGACCAGGTTTGATATTTCCCAGGAATTGTCTGTGACGAAACGCTTGGCTTCGCTTGCAAACCGGCGGACACGCGGATCATCACGGTCGGCGGCCAGAGCGGCCTGATAAATAATGCCGGCGCTGGCATCCATAAGTGTAACGCCCCTGGCGAGCATTGCACTGACGAGTTGGAATTTTCGTATCTTCTTCCCGAAAGCCATCCGGCGGTCCGTATAACGTGCGGCCAGTTCGAGACCGGCCCTCATGCCGCCGATGCAGGCAGCAGCGCTGGTAATGCGTTCGGGTATCATCATTCGATTGAAAACAAAAGCACCGCCATTTAGCGGACCCAATAGGTTTTCCTTAGGCACTTTAACATTGCGGAAAGTTAACCTTCCCGTTCCGCCGCCGCGCGTTCCCATTAAGCCATATAAATACTTTACTTCAACTTCGGGTGAACGGTCTATGATTAGAGTACTAATTCGTTCATATGGGCTTGCTTTGGAATCGAGATTCGTTCGAACATATACGAGGAAAAAATCGGCCCCTTCGGCTCCCACGACAAAGCGCTTCTGACCGGTAACCAGAAAGTGATCACCATTGTCAATCGCTCTACTCGTAGCACCGAAGAAATCTGATCCGCCGCGGGGCTCAGTGAGCGCTTCAGCGGCTACAAGCTTTCCTTCCAGCATCGGTTTCAGGTATTTCATCTTTTGTTCTTCGGTGCCGAATCTGATAAGACCTTCGCCAACGATATCCGGCATGACGTATGCGCAACCACAGGCAGTTCCCAAAGACCCGATTTCCGCCATAGCGGCAACTGCTGCAACCCAGTTTAGTCCTCTGCCTCCGTATTTTTGCGGGAATCTTATTCCCAATAGATTGTGACGGGCAAATGTTTCGTAGATTTTTCGGGGGAATTTTATTTCATCACGGTCCATTGCCCGAAGATATTCGGGATCAATTTCATCCCTGACCATCAACCGTGCTTCTTCGGCGACTGCCAGGGCTTCAGCGTCCAGTAGAAAGTCGTTAAAGGACATGTTAACCTCCTGTGCTTTACTCAATTTAACCTATGGTTAGAATAGTAACCAACGGTTATTTTTTGTCAAGTATTTTTTGCTCACAAATATTTTTTCATATTGTAAGCATATGGACAAAGTAATGAGAAAATTATATAAAAAGAGCAATATTTTATCAACATTTAACGTATCACATTAAGATTTTTATATTAAGAATGTTTGCTATCGGGCAAAGTGAGTTTCCAATCGTCAATGTGAACAATATACAGTGTCATCCCGTGCAGAGACTGTGTTGCGATGTTGGAAAGCAAGATCAAAATCGTCATTCCCGCGAAGAGACTGTGT
>AWGX01000562.1 GCA_000495415.1 Smithella sp. ME-1
GGTGGGATTTCGCATACTCCAGGCTTGTCCACAGAAAAGGAGAAGAAAATACTGCGGGAATGCCATGCTCTCTGAAGAATATCACTCCAGAAGCAAAGACGGCGGTATAAAGACTCAGATATGTCGCCAGAAGCAACATAACGGTGATGCCTGCATAATACGGGAGATTGCCGTAATAGACAACGACATAGGTAATCCAGTAAAGAATGCCGATATGGGAAATAATCCCGGTAATAAATCCCAAGGAAAACCCCTTTGCGGGGTTTGCGTCCTTAAGGGCATAAAAAAGGGGCGCCAATGCGACCCATGCCATGAACCCTACGCCGAATTTCGGGAAGGAAAAAAAGAGAAGAAGACCCGAAAGAAAAGACCATATAACATGGTGATCTATTCTAAATTTCACTCCTGCCTGCCCCATCATTGCTCATTTTCCTGATCCTGACCTTTCCTATGCTCCGTTCATCGGCGGAATCAATTATCATTTCGAAATTATCAATGTAAATCACCTCTCCTGCAACGGGTATTTTCTTTATGTCATTGAGGATCAATCCACTTAATGTCTCGTAACGTCCTTCCTTAAATTCGACTCCATAATAATCTTCAACGACCTCAATCTCTACCCTCCCGTCTATCATAATAGATCCATCCGGCCACTCCACAATGCCTTCTTTTGTTGCATCATGTTCATCACTGATTTCTCCCACGATCTCCTCAATCAGGTCCTCCAAGGTAACGAGACCTGAAGTGCCTCCATATTCATCAATCACGATGGCCATGTGGTGTTTTCTCTGCTTCAGATCATGGAGCAGCAGGTGAGTTTTCTTCGTTTCCGGAATATAGTAAGGTTTCCTCAGCGTGGATATAATGTCATTTTCCGATATGGGCTTTGACCAGAACTTGAGAAGATCTTTCACATTTAATATGCCTACAATGTTATCCACATTGTCTGTATAGACCGGCATCCTGGTGTGACCATGCCTGATGGTCATATCAAGAATTTCTTCAATGCTGGCATCGCTTCTGATAGCAACCACTTCAGTTCTTGGAATCATGACTTCCCGGACAACCGTATCCCGGAATTCGAGAATACTCTGTATCATCTCGCCGGATTGAGGGTCTATGAGGCCTTGTTCTTCTCCGGCATTGATAATTGACTGGATTTCTTTTTCAAGGCGGGATTGACCCGTCATGGAAAATTTTTCCTTGATTTTTTCGAATAGTTTTTTCTTTAAAATATATGCATCCCTTCACTAAAGGCCACGTAAATATTCCGGTCTGAGACGCCCAGAATCCCCCGTTTCAATAATCCTGCTGATAACGTGGAGCACCGCTTCTTTTTCCTGAGGCAGTCGGGCTTTCACAGGCAGATAATTTGATGCGTGATTTGACGTAAAAAAACAGTTAGTAAAGTGTGAATCGGATATAATCGTCGCCAGCTCCTTGAGAAGACCGAACTGATCAGGCAAAATAAACTCTCCCGTCTGACATTGCTCATACAAAGGCGTTCCTCTCACCAACATAACTGTGAGAGCGCCGGCAAAATCAGGATCGATGTCGGTCAGTATCTTTGCCGTTTCGGCTGCATGCTGCATACTTTTTTCTTTCCCGCCTATGCCTAAAATGACGGTAACAGACAATGGAATGCCTGCATTCTTGACGCGATGTCCTGCTTGAACCATCTGTTCATATGTAACTCCCTTTCTGATTTTCGCAAGTAATTCCTTATTGCCCGTTTCCACACCAAGATATATGATGCCCAGCCCGAGTTGTTTAAGCTCAATCAAATCGGCGTCCGTTTTTTTCAGAATACTCTTCGCGTTGGCATATGTTCCTACTCTCTTTACTCCCCTGATATTTTTCCGTATCGATTCCATGATCTGTATGAGTCTTGGCTGGGGTATAATCAGGGCATCTCCATCACAAAGAAAAACTTTTTCTATCCAGCCATATCTTGAAGATTCAAGAATGTCTCCTTCGATTTCATCAAAATTTTTGATTCTGAATTTTTTTTCTTTATAGGCAGGACAAAAGGTGCACTTGTTGTGTGAACACCCCACAGTGACCTGAAGCAATTGGCTGTATGCCTCGCTTGGAGGTCTTATGATTGATCCTTCGTATTTCATACGCTTCGTTATTAGGATAAAATACAAACAAGGGGTCTGCCTCAAGGCCAACCCCTTGTTAATTTTGGCGGGGCCGATGGGACTCGAACCCACGGCCTCCGGCGTGACAGGCCGGCGTT
>AWGX01000563.1 GCA_000495415.1 Smithella sp. ME-1
TTTTTTTCAGCTCCGGCACGAAGAAAACAGGATCATATCCGAATCCGTTTGTGCCACGGCGGTCATCAATAATCCGGCCATGCCACTTCGATTCAAAAGAATCGTAACTGCCGTCTGTTCTATATAATACAAGAGCGCAACAGAAAAAAGCTGTTCTTTTTTCCTGCGGAATGTTTTTTAACCTCTCCAGAAGCAGGTCTATATTATCGTCATCCGTTGCCTTCTCTCCGGCGTATCGGGCCGAAAAAATGCCCGGCTCGCCGCCTAACGCATTCACGCTTAATCCCGAATCATCGGC
>AWGX01000564.1 GCA_000495415.1 Smithella sp. ME-1
GCCATTCCTGACCGAATCCTGCCTTTCATTTCCACCGGCAACAATTTTTGTTACTTTATTCAATCCATACTTATTTCTTAACTCTTGCCCGGCCGAAATCAAATCGGCCTTCGGCAAAACTAAAATAATTTCATCAATTATCTGTGATTCTTGAAATACCTGTAGAGTGTTGACCAGTATCGGCTTTTGATTTAATTTTAAATACTGTTTGGCCATATTAGCCTTTAATCTTTTTCCCATTCCTCCTGCAGGAATTATAGCTATAGTCTTCATTGATTAATTATTCCTGTAAATATTATCTCATTTTCTACCACTTCTAAATCAAAGATGAT
>AWGX01000565.1 GCA_000495415.1 Smithella sp. ME-1
CCCGCTGCCGCTGAATTAATAGCGAATGATATAGCGGATCATCCTTTTAAGAAAGATATTGAAGGAGTATTGGAAGTCGGAATTCGCGGTTTGGAAAACAATGTAAAAGGTAATTTCAGACCTAATGAAGTTCTCTCGCGCGGTGAATACGCCATTATGATGGAAGATATGTTAATAAAGCTTACAGGAGAGAAGGATTTGGCTTCAAGATATGTTAGCTCGAAATCTTTGTTTCCCGATGTACCGGCGGATATGCCTTATTTCAATGCCATCATATCTGTTACTTCACGGGAGATTATGGAAGCAAAAAATCTAAAAACCGGCGAATTTGCTCCACTGAAACCATTATCAGGAGTAGAAGCCCTTTTGACAATTCGTAAGTTGAAGGATAAGTTGAAACTTAATTAAATAAGTGTTTGATATATAAATATTAATTTACAATAGGGCTTAAAGCCCTTTTTT
>AWGX01000566.1 GCA_000495415.1 Smithella sp. ME-1
CTTTTGTTCGAGGGGCAAATGCAGGATCTGTTTGATCTGACCCTATTAGTCCTCATTGCTCCGGAAGAACAGATTCGCCGGTTGCGAATACGCAATGGATTGAGTAAAGAAGAAGCGGAAAAAAGATTGAAGAGTCAAATGCCGATTAGAGAAAAAATTAAATTGGCAGATATTGTAATTGACAATGAAGGCAGTGTTTCTGATACAGAAAATAAGG
>AWGX01000567.1 GCA_000495415.1 Smithella sp. ME-1
CCGATTTAAGTGTCCATTTATCAACCTGCGGCTTGATGTTTTCTTTCTTACAGCTCTTACTTGTTTCCAGATAATGCATATCAATTTCACTATCGAAATGGCCTATGTTACAGATGATAGCCTCATTCTTCATTCTCTCCATATGCTTTCCGGTAATTACATCACAGCATCCGGTTGCCGCAACAAAAATGTCGCCGATCGAAGCCACCTCATCTATGGTTCTGACCTCATATCCTTCCATGGCGGCCTGCAAGGCACATATCGGATCAATCTCTGTAATGATTACACGGGCGCCAAAACCTCTCATGGATTGAGCACAACCTTTACCTACATCTCCGTAGCCGCAAATAATGACAGTTTTTCCG
>AWGX01000568.1 GCA_000495415.1 Smithella sp. ME-1
CCAAAGAAAGCGAATTGGTATAATTTACTTGAATTTTTGCCGCATATATTGTAAGGCAGACGAGCACTTTATAAAATGAAGCAAAAAACATTAATAATTAATTGTAGATAAACACCAGGGAGGAAAAGAAAAAAAGAAATGAAAGAAGGAATCCATCCGGAATATAAAGAAACGACAATAACTTGTGTCTGCGGCAATGTTATTGAAACGAGATCGACCAAAAAAGACATCAAGACGGAAATTTGTTCTAACTGCCATCCTTTTATAACAGGTAAGCAAAGGCTTGTAGATACGGCGGGTCGTGTCGAGAGATTTAAGAAAAAGTACGAAGCAAAAGTGGAAAAGCCGCAGGTCAAAAAGACAACAACTACCGAAAATATTAAGGAAACACCTAAAAAAACAACAAAAAAATAGTTACTTAATTTCTATTTATGTTGCCGGTCTGATATTCTTTTGAATTCTGACCGGCCTTTTTTTGCAGGTGTTTTTCCCGGCAGGGATGAACTTGTAAAGTTTTTCTAAACTGACCCTTAATTATACAAATTTACGTTAAAGAAATAACATGGAAATCATACTGGATAAACTTAACGATATTGAACTACGTTACCGGGAACTGGAAGGACAGCTCAGCGATCCTAAAATCGTTTCCAAACAGGGACTTTATCAAAAACTGGCAAAAGAACATTCCGATTTGAGAGAGTTAGTAGAAGCCATCCGTGAATATAATAAAGTTAGGGGGCAAATAGAAGAATATGACGGAGTTCTGGCCGGGGGCGATGAAGATCTAAAAGCGATAGTTAAAGAAGAAATGCCTCAATTAAAACAGAAAAAAAACGATTTGGAAGAGAAATTGAAAATTCTGCTTTTGCCCAAAGATCCCAATGATGATAAAAATGTCTTTCTGGAAATCAGGGCTGGCACAGGAGGAGACGAAGCTGGTCTTTTTGCCGGAGATTTATTCCGAATGTATGCCCGGTATGCGGAATCTCAGGGTTGGAAAGTGGAAGTAGTCAGTAGTTCGCCTACCGGTGGTATCGGCGGTTTTAAGGAAATAATCGCGCAGATAGAAGGCAATGGCGCATACAGCCGCCTTAAATATGAAAGCGGTGTTCATCGCGTTCAACGCGTTCCGGTTACGGAGGCGCAGGGACGCATTCATACTTCGGCAGTCACAGTCGCCATTATGCCGGAGGCTGAAGAAGTGGAAGTCAATATAGATCAGAACGATTTACGGATTGACGTGTATCGTTCCACCGGGCACGGTGGTCAGAGTGTCAACACTACGGATTCCGCTGTTCGCATAACTCATTTACCGACAGGACTTGTCGTAACCTGTCAGGATGAAAAATCACAGCTCAAGAACAAAGCCAAAGCGATGAAGGTAATGCGGGCGAGACTTCTTGATGCCATGGTGCAAAAGCAAAATGCCGAGCAGGCGCAGACGCGCAAAAACCAGGTAGGCAGCGGTGACCGCTCCGAGCGCATTCGCACATATAATTTTCCGCAGGGAAGAATAACCGATCATCGCATCAATTTGACCCGTTACGACCTGGATAATTTCATCAACGGCAATATCGGCGCCATGATTGATGCTTTAGCGGCGCATTATCAGGCAGAATCTTTAAAATAAAATGATTCACTTGACTTCAGGAAATGTACGGGAAACGGCTTTTTTAAATACTGCCTCATTAGTCTTGAACTTCGTTATGATAAGGTCGACAAATTTCCAAACGTTTAATCTTATTTCTCTTTTGTAGGAGTTAATTTTGTATATTTCCGGTATTCCGTTAAACTCGTCAGAAATATGAAAAAAATATTTTATTTGGTTTTTTTTATCGATATATTTTTTTGGAGTTCCCTGATGCTGAACGCCGTTTCTGTAAACAATCCAGAAACAATTAAAATCTTCTAAACTAAGGCCCAGATCTTTTGCCGCTGCAACTTTGAATTTTTCATCGTCTCTTTTGCCGTTAAGAGTATCTGTTACAGCACGATAATATCTTTCGCACAAAAAAAGAGCGGCAGATAGAGCCAAAAATCCCCCGTCGCCTTCAGGCATTTCTTTGAGTTTTTCAATCGGCTTGATAAACCAGCCGTCGAATCGTTCCATTAGAGAGGCGCCTGGCTTCATAAATTTCTATCCTCAAAGCTTTTTTGAAATGTCCGGCAAGCCCTACGAGTAAATTCTTTTAAATATTAATAATTTGGGTTTATAAACGCTTGACATTTTTTTTGCAACAACTTATTTCTAAACATCATGCAATAATTTCATCGAGTTTTGAAGGATAAAACATCATGATAGTTCGTGACATTCTTAATGAAACAGCCCGTGCTTTTGAAGCCGCGGGAATACCGTCGGCGAGATTGGACGCCGAAGTATTGCTTTCTATCGTTATTGGAAGAGATAAACTTGAGTTTTTAAAAAATCCGGAAATGATTATCAATGAAGAGCAGCTTTCTACTTATAAAAAGCTCGTTACCCGTCGATTGCAATTAGAACCGGTAGCTTATATTACAGGGGTTAAGAATTTTTGGACATTCACTTTGGAAGTAAACAAGGATGTTTTAATTCCGCGTCCTGATACGGAAATCATTGTTGAAGAAGCGATCGATATCGCGAAAAAACATACATCGAATCAACTCAAAATTTTAGATATAGGTACAGGCAGCGGAGCTATCGCCATCGCGTTGGTTTACGAATTACCTCAAGCCAAAGTTACGGCCACCGATATTTCGGAAGCGGCACTTAGCCTGGCGAAAAGAAATGCGGACATTTTGGGATTTAAAGATAGAATAGATTTTCGACTGGGAGATTTATTTGAACCAGTCAGCGTTATTTTTGATATAATCGTCTGTAACCCGCCCTATATTTCAGCCGCGGATTATGCAGAGCTTTCCCCGGGAGTGAAAGATTATGAACCGGCGATCGCTCTTCTGGCGGGAACTAGTGGAACCGAATTCTACGAAAGGTTGATATATCAGGCGAAAGATCATTTGGAAAAAAATGGTTGGCTTTTGATGGAAATTGGAGCTAAACAGAAAAAAGAAATTTATAAAATTATCGAGGAATCCGGATTTTATGAAAATGTGGAAACACGAAAAGATTATGCCGGATTGCCGCGTGTAGTTAAAGCAAGGAGAAAGTAAGTGGATAAGATAGTTATTAATGGCGGGAAACCTCTGCACGGCAATGTTCAGATAAGTGGAGCAAAAAACGCGGCGCTTCCGATTTTGGCCTCCGCATTGTTAACAGAAGGAACCAATACGTTCCATAATATCCCCGATTTGGTGGATATTAAAACGATAAAAAAACTTTTATGCAGCATGGGTGCTCAAATCGAAGGTGAAGAGAGTGTTAAAATAAATTTCGATAAAATTACCAGTCATACGGCTTCCTATGAACTGGTAAAAACAATGAGGGCTTCAATTTTAGTTCTGGGTCCTCTGCTCGCCCGTACGGGAATGGCCCGCGTGTCTCTTCCCGGGGGATGCGCCATCGGCGCGCGACCGGTTAATCTTCATCTCAAGGCGCTGGAAGATATGGGCGCTCAAGTAGAGTTAAAAAGCGGCTATATTGAAGCAAAGGCTAAAAAATTAAAAGGAGCGGATATTTACTTTGATTTGCCTACCGTAACCGGTACGGAGAATATAATGATGGCAGCAACTCTGGCTCAAGGCACTACAGTTCTGAACAATGCCGCGCGTGAGCCGGAAGTTATCAACCTTGCGGATGTTTTGAAAAGTATGGGAGCTAAAATCAGCGGAGCGGGGACAGACTTAATAACGATTAAAGGCGTTACTTCTCTAAAACCAACGGAATCCATAATTATTCCTGATCGGATTGAAGCGGGAACTTTTATGATTGCCGCAGGAATGACACATGGTGAGATAAATGTTATTGGCTGCAATTCTCATCATTTGGAAGCGTTAATCAACAAATTACGGGATACCGGTATGAAAATTTCGCCGATTAAAAATGGGATGAAAGTATCTGCCGGAGAAAAAATAAACAGTATTGATGTAAAAACTCTTCCTTATCCGGGATTCCCCACTGATTTACAGGCACAGATGATGGCTTATATGAGTATCGGCAGTGGTTTGAGTGTTATTACCGAAACAGTCTTTGAGAATCGATTTATGCATGTCAGCGAACTCTTGCGGATGGGAGCCGATATTGTTATTCAGGGTAATAATGCGGTTGTTCGGGGAGTGCCTGTTTTGCGCGGAGCGCAGACAATGGCTACAGATTTGAGAGCGTCGGCTTCTCTGGTTCTGGCGGCCCTGGTAGCCGAAGGCACGACTGAAATTTCCCGCGTTTATCATATTGATCGCGGTTATCAGACAATAGAAAAGAAATTCTCCGCGTTGGGAGCGGATATAAAAAGGATAAAATAAATGAAGATAATCAAATCCAACGCTGCCGGTTTTGAAAAATTCTTTAACGAATTGCGCCGAAGGGGTGGTGTTCATTCTCCTGCGCTTTTATCATCCGTGGCAAAAATTGTGAGTGATGTCGCAACTCAGGGAGACAAAGCATTATTTAGATACACGGTGAAGTTTGATGGATATAAATTAACCGCGGCTACGGTTGAAGTAACCGCAGCAGAAAAAAAGAAAGCGCTGGCGCAGGTTAAAGCCGAAGATCTGAAAGTTATCAGATTAGCGGCGCGGCGAATCGAAACTTATCATCGCCATCAGGTTGCGCAAAGCTTTATGATTAAAAAGGAAAGCGGCGTAGAAATGGGACAGCGTATACTACCCCTGCGTAGAGTCGGCATTTACGCTCCCGGCGGTAAAGCATCTTATCCTTCAACAATTCTAATGGCGGCGATTCCGGCACGCATTGCCGGTGTGGATGAAATTATTCTGGTCACTCCAGCCAAAGACGGGAAACTTAATCCTCTGATTGCAGCGGCAGCCGAGGTAAGCGGAGTGAAACGCATATTCAAAATTGGCGGCGCGCAGGCAATTGCGGCACTGGCGTATGGTACGAAGACTGTTCCTCAGGTAGATAAAATTGCGGGGCCGGGTAACGCCTATGTTGCCGCGGCAAAAAAAATGGTGTTCGGTCAGGTAGATATAGACATGATAGCCGGTCCCAGCGAAGTTATTGTCATTGCCGATAAGACTGCGAGAGCTTCTTTTGCGGCTGCGGATATGCTGGCACAGGTTGAGCACGACGAAATGGCGGCGGCATTGCTTTTGACAGATTCCGAAACTCTGGCGCGGGAAGTTTCGCTCGAAATTTACCGGCAAACGAAATCATTATTGCGAAAGACAACGGCGGAAAAATCTTTGACCAAATACGGCGCGATTATCATTACACGGAGCATAGAAGAGGCTGTCGATATCGCCAATTCGTTTGCGCCCGAACATTTGGAGTTGATGGTGAAAAATCCGAAGAAAATTCTGAATAGAGTAAGAAATGCCGGATCAGTTTTCCTGGGTTCATTCACGCCGGAAGCATTGGGCGACTACATAGCCGGCACAAACCATATTTTGCCCACGGGAGGTACGGCTCGTTTTTCATCTCCGCTGGGAGTCTATGATTTCTATAGACGAATGAGCTTTCTTTCCTTTACTAAGGAAGCCTTTAATAAAATGAGCGTATCCACTGCTCATTTCGCCCAAATGGAAGGACTCGATGCCCACGCCAAATCTGTTCTTGCGCGCGGCAAATAAGTACATTGACAATGTCATTCCCGCGAAGGCGGGA
>AWGX01000569.1 GCA_000495415.1 Smithella sp. ME-1
GGACAAAACTGCATGATGGATAAATCGCTTCGTGTATTAATGGTTGAAGATTCGAAAGATGATGAATTTCTTATACTACGTGGACTCAAAAAAGGCGGATTCGATCCGGTATACGAAAGAATAGAAACGGCTTCCGCCATGAAAAAAGCACTTAAAGAGAAGTCTTGGGATGTAATCCTTTGCGATTATAAGATGCCTAAATTCAATGCTCCCTCAGCCATTGCCCTGGTAAAAGAAGCAAAAATAGATATTCCTATCATCGTTGTATCCGGAACTATTGGTGAAAGTGAAGCCATAGATTGCATGCGCTTAGGCGCTCAAGATTATATCATGAAGGGAAACCTGTCACGTCTTTGTCCGGCCATAACCAGAGAAATACAAGATGCAAAATCCAGAGAAGAACAAAGACTTACAGAAGAAAAATTACACTACGAAGAAAAATTGTTCAGGACTTTTACCGAACAGGATCCTGATTTAATTATTCTAATAAATAAAGACTTTCAAATCACTTACAGCAATCCCGCTGTGGAAAATTTTTTGGGAATCAAGAAAGAAGAGATCATGGGAAGTAAAGTATATAATTATCTTCACCCCGATGATTTTGGGCTTGTAACAGATATAATTAATACCTTCACAAAGGACAAAAAAACAAATATCAAGAATGCCGAATTTCGCATTCGCAGCAAGTACGGAAAATGGCATACAGTGGAGGCTGTGGGTACGAATCTGGTGCGTGATAATGTCTTTGAAACACTCGTCGTTAAACTCCGTGATATTAGCGAACGTAAGGAAGCGGAAAAATCTTTGAAAGAAAGCGAAGCACGTTACCGTCTTCTTGCGGACAATATAGCCGATGTTATTTTCACCGTAGACATGAACTTTAAATATACCTACGTCAGTCCTTCCATATATCGTCTTTCAGGATATACGGTTGATGAAATAATGCGTATGAAAGTAAAGGATCTGGCCGCGCCGGAAACGTTCAACCATATCGTTGATGTCTTTTTAGAAGAAATGGAAATCGAACAGAGGGATAACAGGGATTTAACAAGATCACGTGTGCTGGAATCTCAATACATTCACAAGGATGGATATAAAATATGGGTGGAAAGCAAACTCACCTTTCTCAGAGATGAGAATAATCATGCTGTGGGAATTCTCAGCACTGTACGCGACATAACTCAACGAAAACAAGCAGAGAAGAAACTTCACCAAAGCCTCGATAACTTAAAGAAAGCGGTTAATACAACTATTCAGGTCCTGGTGTCAGCTTTGGAATCCAGAGATTCTTATACGGCCAGCCACCAGTCCCGTGCTTCTGATTTGGCTTGTGCTATCACAGCAGAAATGGGATTAGATCATAATAGAATTGAAGGAATTCGTATGGCAGGTATTATCCATGATATTGGAAAACTGGCTATTCCTGCGGAGATATTGACCAAGCCCGGTAAATTAACGGACATTGAATTTTTACTGATTAAACAACACTCTCAGACAGGATACGAAATGCTGAAGGATATAGAATCTCCCTGGCCGTTGGCGCAAATTGTTCACCAACATCACGAGAGAATAAACGGGACAGGTTATCCTAAAAAATTAAGGGGAGATGAAATTCTCCTGGAGTCACGAATTCTTGCTGTAGCTGATGTCGTAGAGGCCATTTCTTCCAATCGTCCTTACAGGCCATCCCTAGGCATTGAGTTCGCTCTTGAAGAAATTGAAAAAAACAAGGGAATTCTTTATGACGACGTGGTCGCCAACGCTTGTCTGAATTTATTCCGGGAAAAAGGCTTTCAACTCAAATAAAATGGAGAGAACGGCCAATATTATAAAAATTTTTACAACTTTTAATAATTCTTTCCAGAAGAGAAGGGTTACATCGTTATGAGCGACAAAAGGAAAGCGGAACGACTAAAGGAATTAAACGAGATTACCATATCCGTTATTTCTGAAGTAGAAAATATTCCGAAAGAAAAACTTTCTTATAATTACAGCGAAGATATCTCTGCGTCCGGCGCTAAAATCAGGGGCAATATTCTTCTGCCCGTTGATACCATTCTCAAGATAGACTTCAGACTTAAGACTCTAAAAAAACAGATAACCGCAGTCGGCAAAATAAAATGGATCAAAGTTCTCATTGAAGATAAGTATTATGAAGCCGGTGTGGAATTTGTCAATAAAACAGACGAAGCAATTCAGATAATTGAGAATTACATTTCATGGAGACAAAAGAGCAAATCTCATAATCCCTTCTGGATTTTTACAAACTTTAACGAACCGGAAACTAAATAAACAAAACGAACTCATCCTAGATATTCCCTGATAAATAATATCTTCCGTCGAAATTAAATAGGTGTATTGTCCCGTTTTGTTTAGAAAAATTATTACAAGAAATCTTGCTATATTTTGATCAGATATGATAAGCATTTTTATGATGGTAACATTATAAAAGCAGCCATTTTTTAATAAATGTAATCTTGAAGAATAACTAATGAATTCAAAAACAAATCGGGCCATAGGAGTATTTGATTCCGGTATCGGCGGGTTGACGGTTGTCCGTTCTTTGATGGAACGTCTGCCTTTCGAAAATATCATCTATTTCGGCGATACCGCTCGTGTGCCCTACGGCATAAAATCGGTGGAAACTATAAACCGTTATGCAGCACAAATTACCGACTTCCTGATTAAAAAAGATGTAAAACTACTGATTGTAGCCTGCAACACCATGGCGGCTGTCGCTCATCAGACAATTGTTGACTTGTCCAATATGCCTGTGGCGGCTGTCGCCTCTCAAAAAATTGTTGAACAGGTACCAGTACTGGAAGTTATTGATGCCAGCGCCCGCATGGCCATACAAAATACCAAATCCAAATCAATTGGCGTAATCGGCACCCCGGCAACAATTAACAGTAACGCTTACGCCCGTGCAATTCATCTTTTGGATAAAGACGCAAAGGTTTTCTCGCAGGCATGTCCTCTTTTCGTCCCTCTGGTGGAAGAAGGATGGTTTGATCATCAGGCAACAAAGCTTATCGCTCAAGAATATTTAAAACCGGTTATTGCTGAACAAATTGATACGCTGGTTTTGGGCTGTACCCACTATCCCCTTTTAAAACCATTGCTGCAGGATATTATGGGAAAAGGGGTAAACCTGATTGACTCGGCAGAAGCGATGGCCGATATCGCTGCTGATTTAATTGATAAACAAAAGATAGCCAACAAAAACAACTCGCCGCCGGATTATGTTTTTTATGTCAGCGATGTTCCTTATCGCTTTCAAACAATCGGTGAACGTTTTCTGGGGCGTACCCTTGGACGTGTTGAGTTGGTAAGTTTATAATCACTATGAAAATTCTTCTTGCCGGTTACAATTTGGATTACGATCTTATCCGTGAGCTCAAAAATAAAAGCGGGCTTATCCAGGATTTAACACCTGAAACCGTTTCGGCGGCATACGCTCGTATCAGCCGCAGTCCGAAGGCAGTTAACGAATTACGCGAAATCGCTCGCGACGAAGTGGACAAGGCGCGCCAATCCAACCGTAACATCGTTTTTGAAATGGGGCATAGTTCCGTTGCCGAACATGCCGTATTTAATATCGATGTTATCGGTGTCTCCCGTCTGCTTGTCGAAGAAATTGAAAAGTTCCGCTTGTGTTCTTTTACGGAAAAATCACAACGTTACGTTCTTTTTAACAAAGATTTTATCATACCCGAAGAAATAAAAAAGGCCAATCTGGCCGATTTGTTCATCAATGCCATTCAAACACAAAACGATTATTATCACGCACTCTACGAAAAATTGAGGCCATACATCTTCGATAAACACAAAGAACTGGCGGATGACCCCGTCAATAAATCACTTCTGGAAGGCTGGGCCAAGGAAGACGCCCGCTATGCAATATCAATGGCCACTCAAACACAACTGGGTATGACGCTTAACGCGCGCAATCTGGAATTGATGCTGAGGCGACTGGCCGCTCATCCTTTGGCTGAAGCAAAGGAATACAGCGAAAAACTGTATGCAGCGACAAAAGAAATCGCGCCTTCTCTTATCCGCTACACTAACGCCACGGATTATGACAAATTTACCAGACAAAATCTCCGTAATTTGTCTTCTACTCTATTACAAAAACACTTTTCGGACTCTAAAAAATTAGCCGATGTGCAATTGAGTTCTTTTAATTCCGCGGCTGATAACCGGATTGCTGCCGCATTACTTTTTTCGTCATCCGAAATAAATTATTCAAAATGCCTGAAAATGGCAGGGAAAATGACTCCACGCGCAAAAAGAGATCTTTTCAAAACGGCCTTCGCTAACTTACAGTCACATGATGCCGTATTGCGGGAATTGGAAAATGTTGATTTACAATTTGAACTTATTTTGAGCTCCAGTTGTTTTGCTCAACTAAAGCGACACCGTATGTCCACAATTATTGCTCAAGAGTATAATCCACAATTAGGCGTAACAATTCCTCCTTCGATTAAAGCTATTGGCCAGCAAAAGATTTTCCTCGAAGTTATGCATCAAACGCAAAACGCTTATGAGCAAATCAAAGCAAAAGCGCCGCTAGCTACCGCTTATGTTTTGACCAATGCACACCGCAAACGTGTTCTGATGAAATTCAATGCCCGTGAATTATATCATCTGGCGCGCCTGCGTGCCGACGCTCATGCCCAGTGGGATATCCGCGACCTGACAAAAAAAATGCTCACTCAAGCCAAACAAGCTATGCCACTTACGCTCATGATGGCCTGCGGCAAAGATAACTTTTCCGATCTCCATAAAAAGACGTTCCCTTGCGAGTGATTATTCTTTTATGACGATATTAATACCTGGTTGCATTCAAAGGATAACGCGGCGGCGAGGCTCCGCAGTCGTATTACACATACGTCGAGGAAGCCGACCCCGGCCTTCGCCGGGGCAGGCTAGCCAACAAAGTTAGCCAAAGATCGGAGGCGCATCCCTAAAGGGGAGCGCAAAACAAATAAAACTGTCTACCTTGCCGATAATTACCATCTGTAAGATGGTAACTTACATGCGACAGGTATTATCTAATGAAGATAACTCACAATAAAACACAACAATACATTCTCCTTGTCACGACCCTCAGTTCGTTTCTGACACCGTTTATGGGTTCGGCAGTCAATGTTGCCCTTCCCGCTATAGCAAAAGATTTGTCCATGACAGCCCTATCGCTAAGCTGGGTGGCAACATCTTTTATTCTTGCCGCTACCATGACTCTTATTCCCTTGGGCCAACTGGCCGATATTTACGGTCGAAAAAGATTTTATGTTTACGGGGGATTACTTTTTACTATTGCTTCTTCTTTTTGCATATTGTCTCCGTCATCATTTTTTCTGATAGCCGCTCGCGCTGTGCAGGGAATCGGCGGAGCAATGATTTTCAGTACCGGTACGGCTATGCTGGTAGCGGCTTATCCCTTTGAGGAACGTGGTAAAATAATTGGAATCAATGTAGCGGCTGTTTATATCGGATTAACCATCGGTCCCTTTGTCGGCGGCTTGTTGACCCAACATTTAGGATGGAAATTCATTTTTCTTTTTACGGCAGTCCTGGGTTTAATCATTACATTAATTGCCACGACAGCAATTAAAGAAAAATGGTCTGCCGTCAATGGTCAAGGTTTCGACGTGAACGGTTCAGTGCTTTATGCCATTGCTCTTTTCTCAATTATTTACGGACTTTCTCTATTACCGTCTTTAAATGCAATGTTTGTAATCGGCATGGGTGTCCTTTGCCTGATTTTATTTATAGTTCATGAGTTAAAAAGTCCTTATCCTTTAGTGGATGTGCATTTGTTTTTAAACAATAAAGTCTTTGCTTTCTCCAATTTAGCCGCCCTGATTAATTACTGCGCTACATTTGCAGTTACATTTTTGCTAAGTCTTTACCTGCAACATATTAAAATGCTGACTCCATCGCAAACAGGGTCTATTCTTGTTGCCGCGCCTGTTGTGCAGGCGCTTCTTTCTCCTGTTGCCGGAAGACTTTCCGACCGGCTTGAACCGCAGATTCTTTCATCCACAGGTATGGTTCTTACTGTTATAGGCCTTGTGCAGTTAATCTTTCTGGACAGCCAGACAAGCATTGAATATATTTTATTCTGTCTTATCTTACTGGGTGTTGGTTTCGCGCTTTTTTCTTCACCGAATGTTAACGCAATCATGAGCGCCGTAGAAAAAAAATCATTTGGTGTTGCTTCGGCCACCGTTGGTACTATGAGGCTTTCTGGCCAAATGTTCAGCATGGGAATTACCATGCTGG
>AWGX01000570.1 GCA_000495415.1 Smithella sp. ME-1
AAAATCAGAACCGTAATGCATGCCACCCACTCCAACTGCTATAAATGGCACAACATTGCCATCAGGGAAGAAATGAATCAAAGCCTCCAAACCATAGCCAAGCAGGTTTTCTCTGGGTTCTCCGGGATATTCTTCCAATTCTGTTGGTATATAGTTGAAAAATGCCTCCAGACCCACGTTTTCCGTGAAATTATAACCGGCACGCAAACCAACGGTGTATGTGTCTTTTAGATTCTCATTTCCTTCAAAAAAATATCCTCCGATAAAAGGTGTAATTGAAAAAGAGCCTGCCCTAACTTCTGCCTGCGCTGCCC
>AWGX01000571.1 GCA_000495415.1 Smithella sp. ME-1
GCTTATACGCAGGCAAAAGATTGACGTTCTTGGCCTTACATTTACAACCCCATTTTTTGATGCTCAAAAAGCGCAATACGCCGCAAAGATGTTAAATTTATCTCTTGTTGTTGAAGACATCACAACGCCACATCTTAAAATGCTTAAATCTCCACGCTACGGCTACGGTAAAAACATGAATCCCTGCATTGATTGTCATACGCTGATGCTTCAAATAGCCGGTGAAAAAATGAAAAAAGACGGTTTTGATTTTATTATAACCGGAGAAGTTCTTGGTCAACGGCCAATGTCACAAAACAAACAGTCTCTTTATATTGTCGCCAAAAACTCCGGCTATTCCGATTATATTTTACGTCCATTGAGCGCCCAGCTTCTTGATCCGATTAAAGCGGAAAGAGAGAAAATAATAGATCGCTCGCAATTACTTGCCATTCAGGGACGCGGCCGCAAATCTCAAATAAAATTGGCTACCGATTTCGGCATAACAGATTATGCGCCGCCTGCCGGAGGATGTCTGCTTACTGATCCCATGTTTACACGCCGTTTACATGATTTATTTTCTCATCAGGAAGATCACAGCATCCGTGATTTTAACTTGTTAAAATACGGCCGTCATTTTCGCGAAGTTAACCATGGTAAAATTATTGTCGGCCGTAACAATACCGATAATGAAAAAATACGCGCATTCTCAACTAATGAAGATATTGCGTTATTTATGGCTGATTTCCCCGGTCCTTACATCTTAATACCCCGCGGGAATATGGACCTGCTTCCACTTGCCGCATCACTCTGTGTCCGCTATAGCGATGCTCCTTCCGACCGTGAAGCAAATGTAATTTATCAGCATAAGAATTCATCAAACATTATCAAAGTCAAAGCAGCGGCGAAAGAAGATTGTGAGAGATTGGTTATATAACAAAACAAGAGGATTAGACGGCTTAGAAGTTTAGAAGTTTGGGAGATTGGAAGATTAGAACCATTTATTTGATTAGATGTTCCGGACGTAAAAGATCATTAACTGTTTTCACCGGATTGAAAACCATTTTGGGAAGTTCCACAAAAACAGTATTCCAGTAAG
>AWGX01000572.1 GCA_000495415.1 Smithella sp. ME-1
TCCCTATCCTTGGTGAGTAGATACATATTTCTAAACAAATGATTGCCATTAATGCCATGTTTAGAATAAAAGAAGCTAATAGAAATATGTTATAACCTAGAAGATTTATGTTCAAAAATGAAAATGGTAAAGATAGGAAAGGGAGAACCGGAGAAGTAATTATGGTTAAATTTTGGTCTGTAACCGGATAATTCATTAGAATTGTGTTTGCTGGAGAACCACCAAAATCAAATATCGCTTTTTTGAACCACCAGAATTTGTAAATATATTCGAAACCGTCATGGGGATAACCGATAAGATGATCCGAAAGGAAGAATATACTGGGCGTAGTGATCAGTATAGTTAGAAATATGCCCAGCAATAAGTTAAATAAAAAAAATAATTTTTTCTCTGGTTTTCATTGTTATTTTTTTTTTGGCAAGAACACTTAAATTTTATTATATTGAATTCATTATATAATTGATTGAGTGTTTTCCTGAGTATATCTTTCAAATTAACTTCCTCAAGAAGAAAGCTTTTCCCGATATAGTATCTCAATGATGAATTTGATAAAGAAATTACTTTTAGTTTTTTCATTACTGTTTATATTTGTGATAATCTTGAAATCACCTATTCCAGAATCAACCAATATCGGTACTGGTGATTTTCGACCTTATTGGAGTGCCAGCTATTTACTTGCTCATGGTCAGGACTTCAGCAACCCCGGATTGATGGACAATATTGAACGCACTTTAACTGGCTGGGACAAACCATTCACCATGATGGCGTGGTTTGCCCCCACTGGCATGGTAGTTTTACTACCTTTCACATTCTTGCCGTTCGAAAAAGCTGCATTCTTGTGGTTACTTACAAATATTCTGGTTTTATCAGCAACTGCTTTTTTATTATGGAAAGACGTAAAGATAAAAATCTGGATTCCCCTACTGGCTGTCTTTACTTTCCCCATGACTTTATTATCTCTTTATGTCGGCCAAATTAACACGCTGGTTCTCTTCGGTCTCGCAGTTTTTATTTCTTTGAAAAAATCAGAATATCAGTATTTGCGCGGAATCGGCCTGGCATTGACCACCATTAAACCGCATCTGGTGATCCTGACCCTACCATTAATTATTTTGGATTGCATTTACAAAAAACAATGGAAAATTCTGATAGGTTTTTTTGGTTCATTACTGGTATGTTCCATTATTCTTTTTGCCTTCTACACTTCCTGGCCAATCAGTTTTTGGCATCTGGTTTCATCTGGTATGAACACCATTCGGGAGACACCAACGCTCAGCGGTTTATTAGCATTTGTTACTGGACAGACCTGGGGAAAATGGCTTTGGATTCCAGGGCTAGTAGTTCTTTTCACAACCTGGAGGATTGAAAAAGACAAATGGAATACCGAGAAAAATATATATCTTTCATTACCTTTGAGCCTTTTGATCTCTCCCATAGGATGGGGATACGACCAAATAATACTTTTGATACCGATTTTATACTTACTTGAACAAGTAGTTAATAAAAAGACAACAAAGAAATTATCAACAATAATAATAGTTTCGTTATTTTTTATTTATGGAATCTCATTCATTATGCGGATTTATACTCCAAACGACGTTTGGTTTTTTTGGGCACCATTATGGGTTTGGATAGTAATATTAATGTTCTATAATAAGAGTAAGCATTGAAAAATCTCCAGGAAAAGCAAAAATCTTTATAAAATAAATTTTTTATGTAAAATTTAAAATAAGGCCATAAATGAAATTAATCATCTACATGCCTGCAATGAATGAAGAAGAGAATATACAATCAGTAATCCATTTATTGCCGGAAACCATAGCTGGTATTGATCAGATTGAGTACCTCGTTGTGGATGATGGCAGTACGGATCAAACTGTAGAAATTTCCAAAAGTCTTGGTGCTCATGTTGTATCTCATGGCAGAAACCGTGGTGTTGGAGCAGCATTCCAATCGGCTGTTCAGTATGCCCTGGAAAATGACGCAGACATTTTGGTGAGTATTGATGCCGATGGTCAGTTTGATGCAGGTGAAATTCCAAAATTAATTGAGCCAATTCTCGAATATCAAGCTGAAATGGTAATCGGTAATCGCTTTGTTAATAATAGACCTGAATCTATGCCTAAATTAAAATATTGGGGAAATCGAAAACTGGCGAGTTTAGTAAGTTATCTCTGTAATCAAAAATTTCAGGATGTATCATGTGGTTTCAGGGCATATAATCGCGAAGCGATGATGCGGTTAAACATATTTGGAAATTTTACTTATACACATGAGACCATTTTGTCGTTAGTTTTCCAGGGATTACGGGTTTACGAACAACCAATAAAAGTGTTTTATGATCCAGAGAGAAAGTCAAGAGTAGCAGCATCAACACTCCATTATGGTGTTCAAACCAGTAAAATAATCCTCAGAGTGATCTTAGATTATCAACCCATCCGAATGTTCGGCGGTTTAGGAACCATTTGTTTGGTGATTGGCATAATTTTTGAAATTTTTCTTATCGTCCATTATTTTATTTCTGGACAATTTACTCCTTTTAAATCATTTGGTTTTATTGGCTTAGGATTTATCATATTTGGTATGTTAGTCTTACTAATTGCATTGATATCAGATATGTTGAATCGGATTAGGAAAAATCAGGACAGAATTTTATTTGAAATCAAGAAATCAACCTTCAGAAAAGAATAGTTTTTCATTTATCGGTTTGAAAGGATAGATTTTGGAACATAATCAAATTGGGTATGTGCTGTCTTATTACTCAAAAAATTATATCAGAGCAGAAACCTTAAGATTCGCATTGTCAAAAATTCAAAATTTAATTACTTATGACGCAAGAAATGAAACCGAAAATATAATTCGGGTCTTTGACACTCTTTTTAAAGTAATTAAAGTTTCCAGAAAATTTAAGCCCCATTTGTGGCTAATCAATTTTCGAGGTCACGATATTTATTGGTTTGTTCGACTATTGCTGAATAAGAAAAATCTTCTCATTTTTGATGAATTTGTATCACCTTATGATTCAATTGTTAATGAGAAAAAACTATTTCATAAAAAAAGTATCATTGCGCAAATTTTGTTTTTTATCGAAAAATCGATTTTATTGAGTACTGATTATATAATTTCAGATACCAATAGCCAGGCAAACTATTATGCTTCTCTATTTTCTATATCTCCACAGAAATTCACAATTATACCAATGAGCTGTGATGAAAAATTATTTTCTTCCACAGGCAAGAAAATATTTTTTGATAAACCAAACAAATTCGTTGTTTTTACTTACGCAACATTTCTACCATTGCATGGAATGGATATTATCTTAAGTGCAGCACAATTATTGCGAGATTTACCTATTCATTTCATCATTGCTGGAGGGAAAGGCAAAGCATTAAGAAATTTTTTAGAAGTAAAACAAAAAGGAGATTTGAATAATTTAACACATATTCCTTGGATTGAGATGAACAAATTACCAGAGTATATTCGGTCAGCGGATCTTTGTTTAGGTGGGCCATTTGGTAATACCGAACAGGGGAAAAGAGTTATTACAGGAAAAACTTTACAATTTCTTTGTTGTGGAAGTGCTACCATCATCGGTGATGGATATGAAAACCATTTATTTTCAGACCGAGAAAACTGTCTTTTAGTAGATCAAGGTGATCCATTTTCCCTGGCTGAAGCGATTCAATGGGCATACCTTCATCAAAAAGAACTGTCAAGTATTGCCTGGAAAGGAAAAGAAACGTACGATAAGAATTTTTCAATTGATTGTGTAGCAAACAATCTTAGTAAACTTATAATCAATATAAGCTAATTAATGGTGAATTTTTGCATTATTTTATATATAGGATTACCATTGTTTAAAAAAATCACTATATATTTAGGATAAATAATTTGAATCCTCAACGAAACAATCTAAATGGATTTATAAAGTAATAAATGATAACCAAAGGGATATTTCAAGAAACATTAGCCAAAATTGTACTTATTCTATCAGGATTTATTTTAAATGTTGGTTTGGGTAGATTTCTTGGGGTTGAAGAGTACGGTGTAGTTGGAATTGTTGCTGGTATTTTATTCGTTTTTGAATTATTCATGACTAATGGAATTTGGCATTCGATTAGTAAAGTATTATCCTCTCAAGAAATAAATCAAAAATCACTCTGGAAGAATTCATTATTAATCCAAATAGGTTTTTGTGTTGGATTGATCATTTTAGGTCTAATTAGTTTAGACTGGATCGTTAAATTATTAATGATTGAACCATATCGTGATTATCTTTTTCTAATTTTCATAATTATCCCTGTTGAAGGAATTTATTATATTAATCTTGGTTTCATAAATGGTCGTCTTTTATACAAAAAACACGCAATTTCAAATTCCATTTATTCTTTTTCCAGAATGCTTTTTTCGCTCGCATTTCTTTTTATATTTAATAATGGCGTTCTAGCCGTTTTATTGGGAACGCTTTCCGCTTATATTATTTCTAATTTCACAACAAAAATTAAATGGGAAAAAGAGGCTAGCTCAAATAAAATTTCAATAAAGGATCTTCTAAATATTACATTAGGTGCATTAACTTTTTACATTTTTGTAAATGTTTTTATTAATATTGATGTATTAATTCTAAGAGGATTAGGATTATCCAAAGCTATGATCGGTAATTACAAAGCTAATGCCAGTGTTGGAATTGTTTTATATTTTCTATTCGTTTCAGTACTGCAAGTTTCCTACCCTCTAATTTCAAAACTTTACACACAAAAATCAATCATCGAGTTAAAATCTGTCGTCAATACTTTGTTCATCGCTATATTGTTTTCAAGCTCTTTAACTTTTTTATTCTTCATTTTTTTTGCTGACAAAATACTGCTGATTTTATTTGGGCCAGAATTTATAAATTTTTCACTGGTTATGCCATTATATGCTCTCAGCATGGGATTATTGTCATTAGTAATTATGCTAGGAAATATGATGATTGTGTTTGAACAAAAAAAGACCTATTTGATATTCCATTTTGGTTCCTTCGTATTATATTTACTATTAATGCGCTTTGGTATATCCTACTTTCAACTATATACCCCCCCTTTGGCTTTAAGTATAATTTCTATCGTTAGTATAATAATATTTATTCATCTCCTAAAAAAAAATGGAATAGATCTCTTCGAAACCAGAAAAATATTTCTGATATTATTTTGGATAACTTCCTTAATTACACTATCAATCATGTTGCATAATAAATTCAATAGTCTTCTGGTAGGACTATTTATCTTTATTATCTATTCATTTATTAGTTTTATTTCAATCAAGGAAATACGGATAGCAATAATTAATTCTATGAAAATTCTCATGAGAGAAGCAAAATAAAAAATTCAAAATAATTTTTCAACTTGTAAATAACAGAGGTAATAAAAATTATCTTTGATTGGAGAATTATGAATTTTAGAAGTTATTTTTGGTACAGAATTCAGATTAACTATATTTCTGAAAGCAGTAGTTAATTCAACTTTCCCTCAAATCATTGCAATGTAATTGAAAAACCAATGAAAGTTAATTCAAAGTCATTTTCCGATCTAATGTTGTGGGTAGTTGTGAAATTTATATATTATGATAAGTAGTTAATTTGTTCAAAAAGCATGAAGGTCTGCCTGTTTTTTGAAATGAATATATGTAGTAAAATTTTACAGAAAGATGGATAGATTTTTATGAGATATAATCCACCAAGATTTCTTTTTAGAAGATTTTCAATTATAAAAAATGTAAAGCCCGGAAATATTTTTCTTGAGATTGGCCCAGGTAATTTAAATTTATCAATTGACCTGATAGATATATTCAACAAAGGTGTATTGATAGATTTCAATACAACAGAAGTTGAAACAATTTTTAATAATTTGCCAGAGAAATACAAACAAAAATTAAATCTAATTATTGCTGATTTCGTAAAGTATGATAATTTTCCAAGTAAATTTGACTCCATAATCACTTGTGAAGTCTTGGAGCATGTTGAAGAAGAGGAAGCTTTTTTAAGAAGAATCTTTGATCTTCTCATAGACAATGGACAATTAATACTTTCTGTACCAGCCAGGAAAAAATATTGGTCTATACACGATGAAATTGTCGGGCATTTACGAAGATATGAAAAAAAAGAATTATTTGATAAATTGTCTGCAGTAGGATTTTCAGATATAAAAATTGTTTCTTACGGCTTCCCTTTCATAATTTTTTTTAGGTTATTAAGAATTCAATTAGCAAAAAATCAATATAAAGAAAAGGCAGAATGGACCAAAATCAAACAATCGCAAAAGAGTGGCATTACAATTAATAGTAATTCAAAACTAAATTTTGTTTCATATGTAATCAACAAATACACCTTTTTCCCGTTGTTTTTAGTCTCTTCCATGTTTAACAAATTCGACCTTTCAGATGGTTATTTGGCAACAGCAAAAAAAAATATTCAACTTTATTAATAAATTTGATATTTCTAAGAAACTATCATAAGGAGAATTTCTTAAACATTTGTGAGAATAGTTAAAATTCAAAAATAGAACCTGTATAAACTGAGATTGATTTCATAAGTGAAGTGTCCCTAGAAAATGGATATATTGTTGGGGAGTTGATGATGGAGAACCTTAATTAAGAACTCACATAACAAATAAATTCGAATACTGAATTTATCTTGAAAATCTTAAAAACTTTGTTATTGAAATTTGCTGTAAAATCAAGTTGTCGATCAAAAAGAATAAGTAGTGCATTTAATACCTAAAAAATTTTCATTGAAGAGAGTTTTTTCTAATATCCAAAATGCTTTTCTCCATCTTAATAGGGTGAATTAATGCAATTTATTAATAAAATTAAATTATTTTTAAAAATTGTTTTTCAAGACAACAAAATAATTCTATTTATTATCATATTTTTTCTTGTCTTCTATTCTACATATTTAGCCAAAAACCTTAAAACAGGCATCATCCCTGATGAAAAAACTCATATACTAATTTCTTTTCATTTTTCTAAGACCTTGGGTATTCCTCCAAATTCTGAAGATATTATAAGGTTGGGGAGTATTGTTGAACAAAAACCTTACCTTTTTTACTGGGTAAATGGACGCGTGATAAATTTAATTCATATCATTTCTCCTTATTCAAATGATTTCCAGGTTTTATTTTTATTGAGGATATTAAATGTTATTTACTCAACTGGCATTGTTATTTTTACTTATTTAACATCCAAAGAATTAATTCACAACAAATGGTGGCAATTATTGCCCACGTTTCTATTGACAAATACATTGATGTTTGTTTTCTTATCAAGTGGTGTAAATTATGATAATTTAGCAAATTTTTTCAGTGTGGCCGGCTTATATTTTCTTGTTCGTGTTTTCCATGGAAAAGATTTTTACCAAAATAGTTTATTGTGGATGATCAGTATTTGTTTGGGTACATTGGTGAAAATGCCAATCTTACCTCTGGTGTTATCAATGGCAATCGTATGGGTATATTTTGTTTTAAGAAATAGGAAAAAAATCCCGCGAATCAACCTGGCAGGCAAATTAAACTATATATTATTCGTAATTTTGCTGTTATTGGTCATTGGAAATATCAAAATATATGGTGTAAACCTTTATCGTTATGGCGCGTTAGAACCCAAATGTGAGCAGGTTTTATCAAAATCATTATGTGAATTAAGTCCGTTTCATACCCGTTTACAGGAACTTGGACTGGACCATAAGATGACAATGATTGAAAGTATTCAATTAGGTTACCCGCAGCCCATTTCCTATTTTTTTGATTCATGGATAAACCACATAATGATACGAACTTATGGAATATTAGGGCATTTAGTGTACTATCCCCATCTGATTATCATTTTTTACAGGTTGTTATTCTTCTGGATATTTGTGATGGCGATTAAATATTGGAAAAAACCATCATTTTCCATCATCAGTATTTTGGGAATATCCTTGTTTTATGTTTTTGTGGTCTTTGTCACAAACTACAATTCAGAACTTACTTTTGGATTCAAACAAATCGCGATTCAAGGCAGATATATATTTCCTGTCATTGGTTTGTTTTATGTTCTTGTTGCATATACATTATCAAAGATAACCAATCCAAAAATTAAATTGATCACTTTGGCTTATACTTTGATTTTATTCATTTTGGGTGGGCCAATCAAATTTATTCATCCATCATATATTGATATATTTTCGGATTGGTTTATTAAATAATTGTTTTTCAAAAGACTTTTTATGAAAAATAATTGTTATACAATTATTTAAACACATAAAAAAATTCTTCATAAAAAATTTCTCAATTTTGGCATTGGATTACATTTGAGATCAAAAAATTCTAAATTACCATTCTTATTTATTAATAACTTGACTTCTCCGATTAGCTTTTTTATCATTTCATTTTTTATTTATTTGCTATTTGCTATCATGGGAAATGTATCCATATTGGAACCATCCGGTTTGCATTATTTCAATTTTTTAGCAGATGCATTTCTCCATGGCCAATTTCATTTTCGAGTAATACCACCCTCAATACACGATCTTATTCTCTTTGATAACAAGATTTACGCCTATTGGCCCCCTTTTCCAGCCATTCTATTAATGCCCTTTGTTGCATTTTTTGGCGTAAATTTCTCAGATATTCTACTTACGATCTTTCTTGGAAGTATTAATGTTTCTTTGTTTTCAATATTAATTACTGAATTAAACAAAAAAAATGTGATTTCTTTGGATCGCATTAAACGAGCAATGATTGTCATTTTTTTTGCTTTTGGTACAGTTTATGTCACCATGGTTCCATTAGGAAGGGTGTGGTTCACTTCGTCAGTTGTCAGCATTTTTTGTATCCTCCTGGCTTATATTGCCACTGTGAAATATGACGGTTATTGGGCTTTTTTGCTGACAGGAATCGCAATATCAGCTGCATTTACGACCAGAATGCATTTGTTTTTAGTCGGAATATGGCCTGCCTGGTATTTATTATCCAGAAATTGGAATTTACCCAAACAAAAACTCATGAAATTAATTTTCGTTGGTTTATTACCGCTTATAATCTCAGGACTTCTTATTTTTTATTACAACTACGCCAGATTCGGGAATATTTTTGATCTGGGTTATGCTTATCACAACATGGCTGAACTTTTTAGGGCAGATTATGTCATGTATGGTGGATTCAACATTCACTATATACCAATCAATATTTACTATCAATATATAGCATATCCTTTTCTAACAAAGGATATGTCCAATTTCTTTATGGGGGGAAGCTTATTTTTATTAAGTCCTGTCTTTATTGCTTGTTTTTGGGCATTTAATGAAAAAGAAAGAAAAATATCAAATTTATTGCTTGTCGCAACAATCTTTTTAACAAATATTCCCATTTTATTATTAATGGGAACCGGGTGGGTTCAATTTGGACCCAGATACACACTCGATTTTATTATTCCACTATTAATCCTTACAGCGATTGGGATGAAGTATTGGAATAATCGAATTTTATTTTTATTGACTCTGATATCCATCTTTCAATATACTGTTGGATTATTCTTATTAATGAAAGCGGTGGGTTAAATACAGGCATTTAACAAAGTTCTGTTCGAAAAATCTCTATATAATTAACCAGTAGACTGAATATACCAAGCCTCTTTACAACTATAAAATCCTTTTTCATATTTTCCACAAATTGAGTAATTTATGAAGATTTTTATTGTATTACCAGCTTACAATGCTGAAAAAACTTTAACACGCACATTGCATGAAATCCCAAAAGAATTTCATGAAAACATTATCCTGGTTGATGACGCTTCTACCGATAATACAGTAGAAATTGCGAAATCCTTGGGGCTTCGGGTGATCCAGCATGCAGAAAATCGGGGATATGGAGGAAATCAAAAAACCTGCTATAAAAATGCTTTGGAAATGGGTGCTGATATTGTTGTCATGGTGCACCCAGACCATCAATATGACGCCAGTGTGATACCCCATTTAATCGCACCTATCATTAATGGAGCAGCTGATGCAGCCTTTGGATCCAGGATGTTGGGTGGCAGACCCCTCGAGAACGGTATGCCAAAATATAAGTATTATGCCAATATCTTATTAACTGCTTTTGCAAATATTATCTTCAAACGCTACTTAACCGAAATTCATTCAGGGTTTCGTGCCTATTCCAAAAAATATCTCGAAACGATTCGATTTGAAGAGAATAGTGAAGATTTTGTATTTGACACTGAAATTATCGCCCAGGGAATGGCGAACAATCTCTTTTTCCAGGAAGTGCCCATTGAAACACGTTACTTTCCCGAAGCCTCTTCTATCAATTTTCAAAGAAGTGTAATTTATGGAATTGGTGTATTGTGGGTACTTTTTAAGTATGAACTACATCATAAAGGAATCATCAAAGAAAAAAGGTTCCTCTCAAAATAATTTTTTACGCCACCCAATACCACCAATAAAACATTACCAATAAAATGATCTGAGTGATTACACTCATTATAAAATAGCTCAATTTTAAATACCTGTTTTTAAAAATTAATGCTTGACCAATGAAAATAGGAAAAATTGTAATTAAGTATCGAATTGTGCTGACAATAGCATTATTGTCGTCTATTTTGCCCATAATCATGAGTAACATTGCCCAGCTAAATAGTGATACTGAAATTGGAATTGTTTTTCTAATTTTAAACAGCAAGTATGCTGCACCAATTGGAAGAATAATGCTTAAAATTTTAACCAAAGTTGGTGTGATATCATTTTCAATCTGACGACCGAATAAAATAGCAATCGTTGATGTAATTCCTTCCCAGGGCCAACCAAAATGTTGATTCCAATGCTTTGATAAAGTAACCCATGGCCAATCTAATCTTAATCCAAAGTAAACGTACAAACTATACAAACCATAGGCTAAAGGAGCATAAACACATGAAAAGGAATGGGTGAAAAAAGATTTAAAATCCCGCTGAGGTATATAATCTAACCACAATTCAACAAAAATTGGAATGAGAAGCAATATCCCCTGGACCCTGGTTAATGAAGCGAGTGAGCTAACAATTCCTGCCAGCAACCATTTTTTCTGTTTAAGTAATCGAAAAGTGGCTACTGTGAAAAATAAAAATACCGATTCGGTGTACCCAGCAACAAAATAAAAAGAAGTAGGAATTATAGCTGAAAAAAACAATGTTTTTTTTGCTATATTTTCATCAAGAAGGTCCGTTACATATAAATACATCAAAGTAAAAGCCAATATAAAAAATAAATTTGATATAAAAATCGCTGATAAAATTGTAGGTATTATTACATAGCCAAAGCATTTTATTAAAAAGGGATATAGCGGAGGCCAAACAGATAAAACCGGGTCAAAATCATATCCAAAATCAGCTATTTCTATATAATGACCGGTGTCCCAGCGATACCATGGAGCAAGAAACAATTTACTGAATTCACTCTTCTGTTCAAGATACAAAATATTATTTTGTGTTATTTCTGCATATGGAAAATCCGGTCTGGGTTGAATAATACCGATTAATAGGACAAGGCTGGTGAACAACCGTAGAACAATAAAAATTGTAATAGAAAGAAATAAAGCACGAAACCAAATTGAGGTCTTATAATAATTCGTCGTTTTTAGGGAACAATTTTTAACGATTTCCCTAATTTTTTCAGAATAATTTTTCAACATGATGTATTTTATGCCTGATACTTGATATTTAAGTTTTGATGTATTCATTAATTTTAAAACTAAAATCAAATGGTAACTTTGAAAATATTTTTATAATTTAACCAACCCAAAGCCACCAATAAAACACAACTAATAACATAACCATTATTCCTACACTAAAAGTAGTATATATTAATTTTATTTTCTTCTTAATGATAAATGATTAACCAATGTAAATTGGAAAAAGAATGATTAAATATCGAAGTGTACTAACGAGAGCATTATTTATATCAATTTTTCCCAATATTAAGAACAACATCACCCAACTATAGACGGAAATTGAAAAAGGTATCTTTTTTCTCAAATAGAATAAAAGATAGATTGTAAATAACGAAAATATAACATTTAAAAGGTAAACTGGTGGCGGGTTATCGTTAAAAATCATTTTTAAGAAAAAAACATTTAAACTTCCAATAATTCCTTCCCAAGGTAAACCAAAATGCTGTCCCCAATTTGAAGTCAGGACGGTCCAAGGCCAATCAGTATTTAATCCAAAAAAAACATACAAGCTATAAAGTCCGTAAGCGAAAGGTGCGTATAAACAAGAAATTAAATTCGTCAGCAAATATTTAAGACTTCTATTTTTTAGATATTCCTGAAATATCTCAATAGCAATAGCTAATGCTAAAAAAACTCCTTGCACTCTAGTAAGAGATGCGAATGCACTGACCAATCCAGCCCATAACCATTTTTTTCTTCTGAGAAGAAGAAAAACTGCCACCGATAAAGTCAAAAACAAGGATTCGGAATAAGCAGCAATGAAGAAAAATGAGGTTGGAAAAATTATTAAGAAGAATAAGGTGTTTTTTGCTACTTGTTCATCAAATATTTCTTTTGTTAAAATAAAAGTCAAAAACAAGCCAACGATAAAGAATATATTTGAAACCAAAATTGCTGACACTAATGGAGGATGAAAAACAACGCTTAAACATCTTATGAGGAAAGGAAACAAAGGTGGCCAAATTGTATTAATAGGATCAAAATCATAACCAAACTCTGCGATTACAAGATAATGAGCGGTATCCCAACGATACCAAGGGGCTAAAAAATAACGGGTAAAAACCCCTTGTTGATTTAACTTATTGAAAATATCTGTCGTAATACCAGTAAATGGTGGATTTGGACTCGGATGAATAATTCCGATTAATAATATTAAACTGGAAAATATTCTCAAAATTAAAAAGGCCAGAATTGAATATTTCAATGCCCTGAAAAATAAAAATTGATTATAAAAATAATATTTATTTTTTATTTTTGAAAAAATATTTCTAGACACTTAATTTTCACTTTCAATTTTTTTTTAAGGTAAATTGACATTAAAAAAATCACGTCTCAATTAGTGGTGTAAAAAGGAAATGACAAAAATGGCATAGAGTGCCTATGAACATCATTGCATGATTGAATGATTAATTATATTTCACATTTAAATTCATTTGACGTAAGCAATTCTTTTGAAATATTAGTTTTTTATATTACAATCAACTAGGTATGAATAATTTTTAGTTCATAATAATTAACTTAAAAGGGTGAAAAATGGATTTAACTACTCCTGCTCCTCTGTCAATAACATCATTAATAATCAATTTAATCTTAGGTATTATATTATCTTTAGGCATTTCTTTCTATTATATTAAATATGGAAAATCACTTTCAAATCGCTCAAAATTTGCACCACTATTGCCAATATTAACTTTAATTACTTTGCTGGTTATATCTATCGTTAAATCTTCTCTGGCACTATCCCTCGGTCTGGTAGGCGCGTTGTCAATTGTTCGCTTCCGAACAGCTATCAAAGATCCGGAAGAACTCATATTTTTATTTTTTGCCATTGCAATCGGTCTGGGGCTTGGGGCAGACCAAAGAATTCCTACCATAATTGCCTTCTTAATCATCATGGCCTATTTGCTCGTACGGTTTTATTTTGACAAAAATGAAGTTACTCCTCAATCAATGTACCTGAATATTCAAATCAATCAAACCGAATCTGATAATTCCATTTACTCAAATATTAACGCAATGCTTGTCAAACAGTTTCAGGAAATTGATTTGCGAAGATTGGACAATCATGATAATATGCTGCAATTAACGTATTATATATCCATTAAAGATTCCGACGCTTTAGTAACTTTAATGGACACATTCCGAAGTGCATATCCTCAGGCTTCTGTCAGTTTGATTGAACAAAATAATATTTTAGGTGGATAAAATCCAGGACCATTTATGTCTGTCAGAGATGACCTCCGATACGAAATAAAAATTCCTCTGGAGGGTTTCCCCGTTTTTGAGATAAGAAGATGGGTTAATCTCCACCCTTTTGGTTTCCGCGAAACATATCCAACCAGAAGAGTCAATAATTTATATGTAGACACGATTGATTTTTCCGATTTTCAAGCCCACCTGGATGGGTATTTTGATCGAAAAAAAATTAGATTAAGATGGTATGGAATTAACACAGCGTTTTCCAACAGCAATTTTGAAATTAAATCAAAATTCGGTAACCTGGGTAATAAAAATGTGTTTTTTATTACAAAAGCATTTAATTTTTCAACTGACACACACAAGGAAATCATTCAAAAAATTCTGGATCAGATTCCAGAAGATCTTGCCATATTGATTTCAAATTATCAACCAGTTGTCATCAATTATTATCAACGAGAGTACTTCGAATCTGTAAGGGAAGGAGTGCGGCTAACCATTGATTATGGTCATCATACATTTGACCAAAGATACTCAAAAAAGCCAAACATTTCTTTTTCCGAACCATTTCATAATTCACCCATCATTGAAATTAAAGCACCAAAAGGAAAATATAAAGTGATCAGTGAGATTTTAGCTTTGCTCCCTGCGAATCCGAATCGGTTTTCAAAATATATGGATGGGATGCTATCCATTTTGAGTCGCTAACTATGAAACGTATAGAGTATAAAGAATTGTTATTACTAATCCTGGTGGCAATATTGTTTTTTATCATTGGCAATATGTCTACTCAGTTAAATATGTATGCTTATTTAAAAAGGTTATTCTCGCTCCCATTAAATTCACAAGTTGTTGAAAAAAGCACTGACGTCAGTTTTTATAAAACCCAATATGAAACTAATGAAATATCATTGTTATCCATAAACAAAGATATGCTCCTGGAATCAGAGAAACCTCTTAAATTTCTTGTTGCTGGACACATATTTGGAGACCCATATGATGACAATCTCATCCAGCCTGCGATGACATTACAGAAAAACCTCCAAACATTTAATCAGATGGACCTTGACATGATTGTTTTATTAGGCGATATTATTAAAAATTCTACAGAAGAAAATTTTAATCATTTCACAAATATTTTTTTGGAGGTTATACAAATTCCGGTTTTTAATGCTGTTGGTAATCATGATGTAGAAAAGCGTGATCTCTATACTAAAAAATTTGGTGAGACAAATTTTTCATTCATTTACAAAGATCATCTTTTTATTTTTTTAGACACAAATATTGAAACATTTACCCTTACAGACAATCAATTTAATTATATCGAGAATACCATTATCGAATCTCTAGACAGAAAGAGCCTGAAATCAATCCACATTTTTGTCCATCATGTCATTTTTTACAAATCTCCTGCAATCGCTTTTCCTTCTAAATATCAACCCAATGTAAATTATTCTATGAAAAAAAATGTTGAAAAATTTATCATAAACATTTTAGATCCAATAAGTGATTTAGTCCCTGTCTTCATTTATGCCGGAGATGTTGGTGCAGGTGCTCAATGTGGAAATCTTTCTCCTTATTATGATAATTTTAAAAATACCAATGTGATAACAATAGCTACTGGAATCGGAAATTGTGAAGAGGATTCCGTGTTAATTGTTCAGGAAATAAATGACGAAATTTATATTGAGCCTTTTTCATTGGTTGGAAAAGAAATGTTACCAATTGAAACTTATAATACTGAATATTGGAAAAAGAAATAATTTTATCTTACCTATCCACTTATTTTTTAAATATTGGAATTCTTGAAAACTTTATTTGTAAAAAGATTTTTAATAATTTCAAAATTCAAATGGGGTAAATATGAAAATCGGTGAAAGCAAAACGGAAAAACCCACAAAAACTGGATCAAAAATAAAAAAAATCATCATTGGTATATTGCTCATTATTGTTATTTTTTTATCTGGTGCGCTTTTTCAACAACGTGGCTTGAATGTTCAATTGTA
>AWGX01000573.1 GCA_000495415.1 Smithella sp. ME-1
GATTCCCGCCTACGCGGGAATGACAGCTAATGGGTGCTTTTCAAAGGTCGCACATGGAACGCACAGTAAAAAAATATATCTTCGATCCGGAAATGAACGCGGGGAAAATGATATTCCTCACCGGGCCGCGTCAGGTCGGTAAAACTACGTTTGCCCGTAATTGGCTTGCCGGACAAAAAGCCGGCGATTTATATTTCAACTGGGACGATCCGGCAGTGGCCGTAGAGTACAAAAGAAACCCGCTCTTTTTCACAAACATCATCAATGATAGATTTGATAAAAAACCTCTGCCTCTGGTATTCGATGAAATTCATAAACACAAAAACTGGCGCAATATTCTCAAGGGCATTTACGACACCAATAAAGAAAAAATGACCTTGCTTGTCACTGGAAGTGCCCGTTTGGGTTTGTATCGCAAGTCGGGTGATTCGCTCATCGGGCGTTATTTTTCCTATCAGATGCTGCCCCTTGGACTGTCCGAAGCCGCAAATGACTTCTCGCATATTCTGATGACCGACGAACCTCTGCGGACGATAAACACGCTGATGGATTATCTGAGAAAGATAAAACCGGCAGGCGCGGAAGAAAACCTTGACAGACTTCTCGCTTTTGGCGGCTTTCCTGAACCGTTTTTAAAGAACTCGGCGCGCTTTTACAACCGGTGGAATACCGAATATAAATCCCTGCTCACAAAAGAAGACATTCGCGACTTATCCCGGATAGCGGATATCAAAGGCATCGGACAACTCGTTGAGCTTTTACCTTCCAGGGTAGGTTCCTTGTTGAGTGTCAATTCCATTGCGGAAGACATGGGCTCTCATCACGCGACAATTAACCGCTGGCTGGATGTTCTTAAAGCAATCTATCTGATTTTTACCCTGCGCCCGTGGCACAAAAACATTACCCGGTCGATTAAAAAGGAAAACAAACTTTACTTCTACGACTGGTCCAATGTGCCTGAAGCGGGCAGACGCTTTGAAAACCTGATGGCAGTGAGCCTGATTAAAATGGCTGCAAGACTTTCGGAAACCGGCCTGGGGTCGTTTGAAATCATGCATATCCGGAATAAGGAAAAACAGGAAGTTGATTTTGTGCTGGTGAAAAACGGCAAACCGGTAGCTTTATTTGAGGCCAAGGAATCCGACAGCGATATCAGCAGGGCAGGGCTTTATTTCGGCAAACAATTATCCGTGCCCTTTTTTCAGATTATCCGCAACTGTCAGAAGGCGGAAGCATTCCCCGGCAACTGCGCCGTCATTCCCGCAACCAGTTTTCTGATGATAACCGGCTAGTGAACCTCCTTTGTCATATCCGTCCTGATCGGGGAGCGGGAATCCATAAACCATGTCATTCC
>AWGX01000574.1 GCA_000495415.1 Smithella sp. ME-1
GATAAACCAATCTGATGATAGCTTTAATCAGCGGCAAAATTGTTTATAAAGGTATCGCTCATGTAATCGTTGATGTTCAGGGCGTTGGGTACCGCGTGTTTATTCCGTTGACTACTTTTTATGAATTGCCGGAAGCAGGACAGATGATAACTCTGCATATTCATACCAACGTGAAAGAGGATGCCATTAACTTATTCGGCTTTAACACGGTACAGGAAAGAGACTTTTTTCAAC
>AWGX01000575.1 GCA_000495415.1 Smithella sp. ME-1
CCTGCCGATTGGGTGCGCAGCGGAGAAGCATTCAGGTGGAGCGTCTTGTCAGGCAGTTTTTTCTTGACAAATACACATTCTCCCCATGTGTCCATTCATTATCAAAGCCATTTGAGCCACAGTAAAAGCTGCGATTACATCCTGCTTTCATGCGCTCATGAAGCTCAATGATTATAGAATCAACCTTTTCAATCCAAGATGAAGTGTTGCTAAACACCTCTCTCTCCGCTCCTTCTATATCTATTTTTAGAATATCTATTTTTTCTAGATTGTAATCCTTCATTATCTTATCAATGGTCATAGCCGCTACTGTGTGAAAACTGTCGCCTGGGAGATTTTCTGATGAATCTTTCATCTCAGTCATAAATCCCCACTTTCCAAGCCCGGGATCGATCAGGTTGATTTCTTCGTTCTTATGCCACAACGCAGCTTGTACAGGAATAATATTAAGATATGGAGCGATATTATCTTTTAGAAGTTCAAAATTGCTTTGCTCTGGTTCTATAGCAATAATTTTTGCGCCCGGGTATTTGTTTGCGAAGTATATTGAGGCAAGTCCTATGTTTGCTCCAGCATCGACTATAGTCTTTGGTTGTGTTTCTACCAGGAAATTATATTCTTGATTGATAAATACTTGTTTGTATGTTGGTACGTCCGATGAAGGGATTCTCAACCGAAATGGATGCGTACAATCTTGTCTGTTTAATTTGAAAAAAACTGTGGATTTCATGACCTTGCCCTTTATCGCATATAGGAGGCCACTAAACCCTACAGTACGGAGATACATTCTTATGCTTCGAATCATGCTTTCTCCTGTTTGTAGTTGATGCCTAAATCGGTTATTTCATGTCATAAAAGGATTGCTTAAAGATTACTGGTTGTAACCTCGCATAAAATCATACTTTTAAAAATTGAGGATTACACGAAGAAGTGCTTGCTGTGGTCACCTTCAACGTCAACGGGCATCTCAAATCAATGCTTTCAATAAGATCCTATAGCTTGCGAACGTTCTCGGCAGCAGGACCCTTAGCCCCTTTGCCAACATCGAAACTGACACGATCACCCTCTGCCAGCGATTTATAACCTTCTCCCTGTATCGAGGAATGATGTACAAACAGGTCACCGCCACCCTCCTGCTCGATAAACCCAAATCCCTTTTTATCATTAAACCATTTTACTTTTCCTTCTGGCATCTTTAACCCTCCTTTATATTGTGTTTCTTTGTGGAAACATTTGCAATCTCAATTCATCGGTTACTTTAGACCTTGCACTTCAACAGGTCAAAGCTTTTATGCAAATCGCTGAACCGTGTTTTCTATCAAGGTTTTCTTTTGGGCTGTTTATCAAATTTGTCTTTTGACTTTTGTTTCTGTTTTTCAGCGTTCTGCTTCTGACTCTTTTCTTTATCTTTCTTGCCGCCTTTGTCTCCCATTTCGTATTCCTTGCTCAAATTGTCCAAAACATCTTTTATTAGTGTAGATTCCGTTACTGTCAAATAAAGTCCACCATTTTTTATTCCAGGATTTCCAGAACTGTCCGCTTATGTAATTTGGCGGACGCGGCACTCAAAATGGTGCGGATGGCTTGTGCCGTTCTCCCCTGCTTCCCAATAACTTTCCCTATATCTTCTTTTGCCACATGCAATTCAATTACAGAGGTCTGTTCACCGATGATTTCATTTACTTCAACCTTGTCTGGAAAATCTACTAACGCCTGAGATATGTACTTAATCAATTCCTTCATCGTCGGCACCTCCATTGGCTTCGGTTAACGGTTCTGGGAAATCCACTTCAAAATTCACGCTGCTTGAATAGTTTAAATGATGTGAGCTTACTGAGATGTCTCATACCTTTTCAAATAACGCAACAGTTTTTCTATTTAATACTCGCTTCAATTTTGTTTATTACGGATTGCCCTTGCATGTTTGTTGAGGTTTGGATAAAAAATGTTCAATGTTCTACGTT
>AWGX01000576.1 GCA_000495415.1 Smithella sp. ME-1
ACGTAAAGCATTTTCTGCGGCGGAATCAGGGGCGTATGCCGCAGCGGCCAATATTGCCATTTATGATGCTCTTCCGTCTCCTGCCGATAAAGATGCTGTTCTCTATACTTTTCCGAAGACATACATTGATCCTGACAATGACCCCAACGCCAGTTATACCGGTAGAGTATCTTGGGTGCGTTCGATCGGCACCGAAGGGTTCAGTTTTGACTATAATTTTTCGTCAGATCTTTTTAAAACTGTTATTACCGGCAAAGATTCTTTTTACGGATCAACAGTGAACATAGAAGTCGGAGTTTCCGACACACCGGGACGCACGGAAGATACAGTATATAAACATTAAACGGTTTGACGTCGGTAAAAGTATAGGCTGTCAAAAACAACCAAATTAAGGAGAAAACTGATGTTTTGCAAAAAAGCTTTCGTAGTTTTTTTGATGATATTAAATATACTGATTTTTTGTGTTTCAAACAATGTGTTCGCTCAGGGAGGTGAGGGCGATACGTTCGCAACTCTTAATCCGGAAGCTATCTTTCTGCTGGATATATCGGGATCTATGAATGATACACCGGCAGAGACCGGCACTGCCAACTGGTTTGATCTTGCCAATTCCAACATCTGGGGCACATCCTCTTGTGCTCCGGATTACACGAACTGTCCGGAGACTTACCATTACGGTCCGTTAGATATTTTTCATTTAACCAAAATTTGGGATTGCCGATACGGCTATTGTAAAGAGGGCATAAGAGCTGCGTGCAATAAAAATTGTTCAAAACTGGCAATATTAAAACGGGCAATGTTTAATGTTTTGGACAGTGACGACAACAACGTAATTAATGATGCGGATTATGATCATCTGGGAATTAAATTCGGTTATATGCGCCTGAAAGATGCCGTTTTGGATGATCAGTCAGCCGTCAATAACGTGCTTTTCCCATACGGCACAATGTTATATCCGCTGATTTCCAGATATGATTCATTGCCTTACGCACGTGTTGTCAAGGGAATAAGCGATAACTATTATAATCTTTATTGCGGTAATGGCTCGACGTCCTGCCAGGCCGATTCGCGTCCGCAGGTTATAACAGATTTCTGGAATGAGTGTATAACCGCCTACGTTACCGATTCAATCTGGACCGGCTCAAGTGTTGGGGGAGGTGGAAGCACACCTCTGGCCACACTGCTGAAAAAAGCAAATATATATTTAACTGCCCGTACAAATGCAGAACTGGCAAATCCGGACCCCTGCGGCGGGGTGAAGAAAAAATTCGTTATTTTGATTTCAGATGGTGAGGATACCACTGCCTGCGATGCCGGTGGAAGTTCTTCCAGTGTTAAAACCCGCCGATCATCGGTCACGATGGCCAAGAATCTGGCGGATGCCGGATATAAAGTATTTGTAATCGGTTTTGGTTCAAGTATGCCGACAAATTTAAAAAATACCCTCAACTGGATGGCCTATTACGGGGGCACGGATAATCCTAAGGATGCCAATACATCACCAATGCCTTCCTATAATCCGGCGGCAGGTTTAACTTCCAGCGGCACGTGGAAGGGCTATAACTGCGGATCATCGAGCGGCAACGACCCAGGCTCAATCAATCTTAACGGTTATGCCTACCTGTCAGAAAATGAAGATGATATAGTGGCGGCGCTGAAGAGTATCATGGGAACAATAATTGAAGCGGCATATTCCTTTACGCAAACGTCGATTCAAACGGTTCGTACAGCCGATGAAAATTATCTTTATGAGGCTTCTTTTTACACTCTTGGTGAACAGGATCCTTTTTGGATCGGTCATTTAAAAAGATTCGGATTAAATGACGACGGTTCAATTAAAGCTACAGCAGATTGGGATGCCGGAACGGTTTTGAAAAACACATCGGCAGATTCCAGAACAATTAAAACACTGGTAAATTCCACCGTTCTTGATTCATTTACAGTGGGTAATTTGACCGATTCTCAACTTGGTGCTGGATCGTCCACTGAGCGTGCTGCTGTAGTAAATTTTATCCGTGGCGGCGATGTTGCGTACACGACAAGCGACAAGAATTACATATATTATGGATGGAAATTGGGCGACATATACCACACATCCCCCCAGGCCATCGGAACGCCGAATTCTAAATTCAACGATCAGTTGGATGGTAACAGTGCTTTTTCAACTTTTAGAAGCAATAATCTACGAACAACAAGTAATGGTAAAAGAATAATGGTTGTCGGTGCCAATGATGGTCAATTGCATGCCTTCCAAACGAGTACCGGCTCGGAAGCGTGGAGTTTTATTCCACCTAATTTACTCACCCGTTTAAAAAATATCGTGCATACTTCTCATCCCACGTTGCTTACTCATCAGTATTTTGTTGACGGACCTTTAAGTGCTGCTGATATCTGGATAGGATCAAATGGTAGTTCAAAATTAGCAAGTGAATGGCATTCATATCTGATTATGGCTGAAGGGAGAGGTGGCAACCAAAGCCTTTGGAGTAAATACCCGTCATGCATTTGTCCGTCAACAGATGCAGCTTGCAGTTCAGCCTTTAGCCCTACTTATACCGGCACATATAACAATTATTGCGGTTATTACGCGTTGGAAGTAACAGATACTTTAAATCCTTTATTTAAATGGATCATAGGTGGGACAAGCCCGCTTTCCAGCACAGATGCTTCGTATCTTGGCCAGCCCTGGAGCGAAATGTATCTCGGGCGTGTCAAAGTCAATGGTGTTGAAAAATGGGTCGGCTTTATCGGGGGAGGGTATAATGGCAGCAACTGTACCGGCGCAACCTGTGATACACGCGGCAAAGGTTTCTTTATCGTTGACTTAGGTAACGGAACAATTTTAAAGAGTTTCACACGTGGCGGTACCGGTCTTACCGGAACGATGAATTATGATTTTGCCGGAAGTCCTACTATCATAGATTACGACAATGATGGTTATCTGGATACGGCGTACATCGGTGATACGGGTGGTAACGTGTGGCGTTTTAAATTCTGCAGTAGTACTGATGACGCTACTTGCGGTACTTCCAGTTGGAGCGGAAACATGTTTTATCAGAATTCATCAACAGTAAAACCTATCTATACGTCCCCGTCAGTTGCTCATGGCATCGGTAACGATGTTTGGGTTTATTTCTGTACGGGAGATAAAACTGACCCCAACAACACCAGCAGCGCCGACAGACTCTACGGCTTAAAAGAGGATGCCAACAGAACAACAACGTTTACTGATGAAACGAAAGACGGATGGTATATCGTACTTACATCCAGTGAAAAATGCCTTGCCGATCCCATTGTTTTTAACAAAGTAGCATATTTTACTACTTACAACGCCAATAACTGTGATGCCAAAGTTTACGGTTTGACTTATAACACAGGCGGAGGGGGACTTTCCGGCAATCAAAGTTCTGTTATCGTCGGCAAAGGAATACCTTCCGGCGTGGTTATATCTCAAAAAGAAGGATCTTCATCATTTAATGCTTATGTATCTACGAGCCAGGTAGCAGGTACTGATTATCATACCAAGAAAATGACAGGTTCAATTACTACTAATTTATCTCCTATGGGCGTGCGTTACTGGAAAGATTTACGGTTACAATAAATAATGTAATAATTACGACTTAGAAATGCTTGACATACAAGGAATTATATTTTTATATAACCCAAAAGAATGAACATGATTTTTTTATATGAGTGAAAGAAAATATTTCGCTATTTGTGCCTGGCGAGCCAATTGTCAGAAAAGATTCAGTGTTTCGACGGACGCTCAGGGATTTGTTCATTGTCCTGATTGTTCCCGCGATATGTCCATTAAGGACAAAGATATTGACGAAGCTTTGAAAAAGGATCAGCAAGCTTCATAAATTTATAACAGTTAAACTTGCAGTGACAAGCAGTTAATGATATTTAAAATTGCTTGTCATTTTTTTTATAAATCGTGAGTAAATTTATGAAAAATAAAATTATTAATATACTGAAAAACGCATTGAATGTTTCTTTGAATAAAGGACAGCTTCCTGAATTTTCTCTTCCTTATCTGGAAGTAGAACCGCCGGCAAATCCCGCACACGGAGATTACGCCGCAAATACAGCAATGATTCTGGCCGCCCAGATCAAACAGAATCCGCGAAAAATTGCCCAGATAATTCAGGAAAATCTCTCCGATCCTGAAAACATTATTGAAAAGACACAAATAGCCGGTCCCGGATTTATTAATTTTTTCATCAAAGACGAAGTCTGGAAGCAGGCGTTAAAAAATATTAATGAGCAGCAGGAAAAATACGGATATACAGATTATGGTGCCGGTCAGAAAGTACAGGTGGAATTTGTCAGTGCCAATCCCACCGGTCCTCTGCATATCGGTCATGCCCGCGGCGCTGTTGTCGGCGATGTAATCAGCAATCTACTGAAAACAGCCGGTTATAAAGTTTTCAAAGAATATTATATTAATGATGCCGGCAACCAGATGAATAATTTAGGAAAATCCGTTCTACTGCGTTACAAAGAATTGCTTGGCGACAAGATTGACTTTCCGGAAACATGTTATCGTGGTGATTATATAAGAGATATTGCCGGCAATATTATTAAAAGCGAAAAGGATAAATATATTAAAGTCGCTGAAGAAGCCGCTATAAGCAATTTTACATCAATTGCCGGGCAGATTATTCTGGAAGAAATCAAAGTTGATTTAAGAGATTTCGGTGTGGTCTTGGACGAATATTTCAGTGAAAAGGAATTATATAAAAACGATGGTGTGACCAAGCTTCTGGAAAAATTGCAGGAACAGGGATTTATTTATTCCGATGGCGAAACATTGTGGTTCAAAACAACTGATTTCGGTGATGAAAAAGACAGGGTTGTCATCCGTAAAAATGGCGAGCCGACTTATTTTGCCGCCGATATCGCCTATCACCAGAATAAATATAATCGCGGTTTTGAAACAATTATTGATATCTGGGGCGCAGATCATCACGGTTACATGCCTCGTATGTGGGCGGGAATTCAGGCACTCGGCCATGATAAGGAATCTTTAAAAATAATTCTTGTTCAATTGGTGAATCTGCTGCGAGGCGGAGTGCCGGTGGCAATGTCCACGCGTTCCGGTGAATTTGTAACTCTGCGGGAGGTACTTGATGAAGTAGGCAGAGACGCTGCCCGTTATAATTTTCTAATGCGACGGTCAGACAGCCACCTGGACTTTGACCTGGAAGTAGCCAAAAAGCAATCGAATGAAAATCCTGTTTATTATGTGCAATATGCCCATGCACGAATTTGCAGCATCATGAAAATGGCACAGGAGAAAGGTATTGATCTACCGGTATTCAAAAATACGGATCTTTCTCTCTTGAGTGAACCGGAAGAAAAAGCATTAATCAAAATGCTGGTGCGTTATCCGGAAACTGTTTATGGAGCAGCTAAATCTTTAGAACCTCATCGTATTCCTTTTTACCTAAATGAGTTGGCGGGACTTTTTCATAGCTATTATAACAAAAATAAAGTAATTTCTGAGAATAATTGCCTGACTTCTGCAAGATTGTTCCTAATAATGACAATCAAAATTGTCTTACAAAATGCTTTAAAAATTTTAGGTGTGAGCGCACCGCAAAAGATGTGAAAAAACAGAATAAATGGCTACCGGAAATATCAAGAACTTTGAACTTAAAGTGGGGAAGGCGGGATTAATTACCATCGTTGTCGGAATGGTAGCTCTTTTATGTACGGCTTTTTTATTAGGTATTGAAGTTGGTAAAAATATTGATGTTTATCCTGAAAAAATTGCTGCTTTCCCACAAAAAATATTAACTTCGGTTTGGCGACCGGCTAAAATTAAAGCTGCCAAAAGTACATTGGAAAATAAAAGCGCTCAAAATCAGACGCAGTCACAGGAAAATATCGATCTGACTTTTTACAACGCTCTGACTGGGAAAAAAGGTACTGTAAATGAAGAGGCGATTCCTGATAGACAATCAACATTTTCAGAACCACCGGTTGGTAATTTTAATATCGATGTTCAAAAACCGGCGGAAACAGCGGCAAACGAAAATAATAAAGAAAAAGGAGAGCTTAAAGGAAAAGAAACAACACCTTTACCTGTTGCGAGTAAACAGAAATTCATAATTCAGGTTGCCTCTTTGAAAGATAAAAATAAAGCAAATAAGATAGTTAAAAAAATAGACTCGTTGGGTTTTACATCACAGATAGTAAAGGTTGAAAACAGGAAGAAAGGAACTCTATTTCGGGTTATTATTCCGGGTTTTGAAAATAAAATTCAGGCACAGGAAGCTGCGCAGAAAATAGCCCAAAAGACAGAGATGAACTGTATTATCAAATCTGTTGATAATCAAGCGAAGAAAAACTAAAAAATACGTCAGGTTATGGTTGTTTAATTATGTTCGAAAATCTATCTGAAAAATTAGAGAATATTTTTAAGAAATTAAAAGGACGCGGACTTTTAAATGAAGAGAATGTCAATGCGTCGCTCAAAGAAATACGCATGGCACTTTTGGAAGCCGATGTTAATTTTAAGGTAACCAAGGATTTTATCGAAGATATTCGAGTAAGGGCAATCGGGAAAGAAGTTCTTGAAAGTATTACTCCCGGACAGCAAATAGTAAAAATTGTTCATGACCGTCTCGTTGAACTTATGGGTGGAGTCAGTGCCAGTATCAAGTTCGGCTCCCGGATTCCCGCTCCTATCATGCTTGTCGGGTTGCAAGGTTGCGGCAAAACCACGACTGCCGCAAAACTGGCACTTTTATTAGCAAAAGAAAACAAAAAAGTTTATCTCGTTTCAGCTGACGTCTATCGACCGGCAGCTATTGAACAATTGGCCACATTGGGAAAACAGATAGAAACAGGTGTATTTGATTCGCATGGCCTTAAGGATCCTGTGGAAATTTGTTCTCAGGCAGTTGAAGAGGCCAGAAAAAACGGATATGAAGTTATTATTATTGATACTGCTGGAAGATTGCACATTGATGACGTCTTAATGGAAGAACTCAGAAAAATTAAAGCAAAGATCAATCCCGCAGAAATTATTTATGTCGCTGATGCGATGACAGGACAGGATGCAGTTAATGTCGGAGCAAAGTTTAATGAGCTTATCGGTATCGACGGCGTCATCATGACAAAAATGGATGGTGATGCGCGAGGCGGTGGCGCACTGTCTCTGAAAGCGGTTATCGGAAAACCGATAAAATTTGTGGGCATAGGTGAAAAAATAGATAATCTTGAGGTATTTCATCCGGAAAGAATGGCCTCCCGCATTCTTGGTATGGGCGATATCCTGACGCTGGTGGAAAAAGCACAAGCCAATATTGATCAAAAGACTGCGCTCGAGTTAGAAAAAAGCATCAGAAAAAATAATTTCACTTTGGAAGACTTCCGCAATCAACTGGCACAAATTAAAAAGATGGGATCAATGAAGGATATTTTAGGAATGATTCCTGGTTTGGGAAAAATGAAAGCGCTTAAAGATGTAGAACCTGACGAAAAGGAATTGGTAAAGATTACAGCTATTATTGATTCTATGACAAAAGAAGAGCGCTATAACTATCTTATAATTGATGGACGTCGACGCAAAAGAATTGCTTTAGGTAGCGGGACAACTGTTCAAGATGTAAATCTTTTATTGAAAAATTATATGGAAATTAGAAAAATGATGAAAAAATTCAGTCAAAAAAAAGGTATTAAATCGCTAATGCGTAATTTCCCCTTTTAAAATATTAAAAACTATGATAAAAAAATAAACAATTAACAATTTAAGGAGGTATTATTTAAAATCGATGGCTGTAAAAATTAGACTAACTCGTATGGGTGCTAAAAGTAAACCTTTTTATCGTATTGTGGCGACCGACACAGATTCTCCGCGGGACGGTAAATTTTTAGAGATTTTAGGTAATTACGATCCAAAAAAAAATCCGGCAGAAATAGTAGTTAAAGAAGATAGGGTTCGGGACTGGTTGTCAAAAGGAGCCAAGGCAACTATGACGGTAGCTAATTTATTAAAAACAAAAGGCATTGAAGCAAGAGTCAAGTAGACGGAATATCGGGAGTTTTTATATGGCCACATGTCGTTTAAGCGTTGAACAATTAAAAATGATATATTAAAGAGAAGTTAATCAAAATCAGCGGAGGTTATAACGATGAAGGAATTGGTCAAGTATATAGCTCAGGCTTTGGTAGATGTTCCAGACAAGGTTGAAGTAAAAGAGACAATCGGTGAACAAACATCAGTAATTGAATTGCGTGTGGCAAAAGAAGACTTAGGTAAAGTAATCGGTAAACAGGGTAAAACTGCTCAGGCTATTAGAATGATTTTAAGCGCAGCTTCAGCGAAGATGCATAAAAGAGCAGTTTTAGAGATTATTGAATAGGTCAGAATGGATCTCTTTGCTGCAGGAGAGATTGTAAAAACTCGTGGTCTCCATGGTTGCCTGAAAATTTTGTGTTATGTGGAGAAATTAAGTAATTTTGCCAAGCTTCAATTTATTTATATTGAACGAAATTCAGAACAAAGAAATCGTTTTAAACTGAAAAAAATTGATTTATCCGGAAAAGCTTTATTTGTCGAATTGGAAGGCATACCGGATTTGGAATCGGCACAGAAATTAGTTGGATGTAAAGTTTTCTTACCGAAAGAAGCACTGGAAGAATTACCGGAGGGTGAATATTACTGGCGGGATATTATAGGGCTGGATGTATACAATGAAGATAATAAATATATTGGCCGGATAGAATCGGTTTTTCCCACGGGAAGTAATGATGTTTATGTCTGCAGGGGAGAAGAAAGAGAAATACTTCTCCCTGCTATTTCCGACGTAATTCTTAAGATCGATATAAATCGTCAATTTATGACAGTAAGATTGCTGGAAGGGCTGTAAAAGTGGTCAAATTTGATGTCCTCTCCATCTTCCCCGAGATGTTTTCATCTCCACTCAAATTCAGTCTGCTCAAAAAAGCTCAGGAAAAAGGTCTTTTAAGCATTTCGCTGCACGATATACGCAATTGGGCGGATGATAAACATAAAATGACGGATGATGCTCCTTATGGTGGCGGATGCGGAATGGTCATGAAAGTTGAACCGGTGGAAAAGGCTCTCAGTGCAATTAGACATCCCGAAGAAGATTCAATCGTAGTTTTAATGACTCCACAGGGAGAAGTTTTGAATCAAAAAATAGCAACTGAGTTAGCCGGAGAAAAGAATATAATTATTATTTGTGGGCGCTACGAAGGTATTGATGAAAGGATAAGGGAACATTTGGTAGACAGGGAAATTTCCATTGGTGACTACATCCTGACCGGGGGTGAGCTTCCGGCTATGGTTTTAATTGATGTCGTCTGCCGGTACATTCCCGATGTTCTGGGAAACCCAGAATCAACAAAGAATGAGTCGTTTTGCGAAAATATATTGGAATATCCGCAATATACAAGACCGGCAGAATACAAGGAGTGGTCAGTGCCTGAAGTTTTATTATCCGGAAATCACGCAGAAATTGAACTGTGGCGCAGAAAGGAATCATTGAAAAGAACATATCAGCGCCGTTCCGATTTATTAAAAAAAGCAAAGCTTTCGGCTCAAGATAAAAAAATTCTGGATAAAATTAAACAGGAAGAAATATAAACTCTTGATTTTGAGAAGTTTATAAGGTATGGGTTTCCCCCAATTATTTAGGCTAAAATAATCCTAAGTGGAAAAGCGTTAATGCTTTACATAGTTCTTTTACATTATCCGGTTTATAATAAAGATGGTAAAATTGTAACCACAGCCATTGCCAATATGGATATTCATGATATTGCGAGACTTGCAAAAACATATGCGGTCAGTGGATTTTACATAGTAAACCCTGTAGATGAGCAAATAAAATTGGCATCGCAAATTATTGATCACTGGCGGGAAGGATACGGAGCAAGTTATAATAAATTTCGTCAGATTGCTTTTGAATTGATAAAACTTGAAAAAAGTTTATCTGATGTTTTAGACGAAATTTCCAGGGAAACCGGACATGCTCCGAAAACTGTAGTGACAGGAGCTAATTTTTCAGATGATTTGTTAAAATTTGCCGATTTTAGAGAAATGCTCAAAAATGATCATGAGCCGTATGTTATTATTTTCGGCACGGGTTCAGGGATCTCCGGGGAAGTAGTAAATGCAGCGGATTATCGTCTGGAGCCAATAAAAGGCAAGGGTGAGTATAATCACCTTGCAGTTCGCTCGGCGGTGGCGATTGTTTTGGATCGTGTAATGAATGTTTAAAATAAAAATTATATAATGCAGCTAATGCAGGAGGAAAATAAATGAATATCTTAGAAATGATTGAAAAAGAAAACATGAGAGGAGATATACCCGGTTTCAAAACCGGCGATACGGTAAAAGTTCATGTGCGCATTATCGAAGGTCAGAAACAGAGAATTCAGGCTTTTGAAGGAGTTGTAATTCGTAAAAAACGTGGTAACAGCAGAGCAAATTTTACAGTGAGAAAAATTTCCTACGGTGTCGGTGTCGAGAGAACTTTCCCTTTGCATTCGCCGATTATTGATCAGATTGAGGTGATTACCAGGGGGAAAGTAGCCAGATCACGCCTTTACTATTTGAGAGGATTAAGAGGCAAAAAAGCTAGAATTAAAGAAGTGGCGAAAACCTGATAGATTTTTGCTGGCAGACACAAATCAATTCTGTTTTATAATTTTCTGACCTGATAAGGCTGTTTTGCGCAAAGAGGAAGGAATAATTCTTTTATTTTTTCAATGAATACTTTTGAGAAAATTGCCTGTCAGGAAGGTTACCAGTTCATAGCCGGAATTGATGAAGCGGGCAGGGGACCGCTGGCTGGTCCTGTTGTTGCCGCTGCTGTTATCCTTCCTTTTGATTATTTAAACCCTGCAATAAAAGATTCCAAGAAACTCTCCGAAGCCAAAAGAGAAGAATTATACGAAATAATTAACAGAGATGCCGTCGCAATCGGCACAAGAGTTGTAGATGCGGATACAATCGATCGTTTAAATATACTTTACGCAACGCTTCAAGCCATGCGCGAAGCAGTTCTGGAGCTTTCCATATCGCCGGACTTTCTTTTGATTGACGGTAACCAACGTGTCCCCATTACGACTCCGCAAAAAACGATCGTTAAAGGAGATTCACTCAGTATTTCCATTGCTGCTGCATCAATAATCGCCAAAGTAACCCGGGACAGGATCATGGAAATGTATCATCGTCAATTCCCCCAATATAACTTTCAGCAAAATAAGGGTTACGGAACAAAAGACCACCTTGATGCCATTAGAAAATTCGGCATATGTAAGATTCATCGCAAATCATTCCATGTAAAAAATTTACATCAAACAAATTTCGAATTTAATTTATAAAATGAATAATTCCTCCAGGATTAAAACCGGAAAAGAAGGCGAAAGAATCGCGGCGGCCTATCTCAAAAAAAACGGTTATCGTATAGTCGAAACGAATTTCCGTTGCGCAATTGGCGAAATAGATATCATTGCCAGGGACAAAGATGTTCTCGTTTTCCTTGAAGTCAAAACGAGAACATCCAAAGAGCTTGGATTCCCGGAACAGGCAGTAGGAACAAAAAAGCAGAAAAAGATGTCTCAACTGGCGTTATGGTATCTTCAGAATAAAAGCATTAAAGATACAGCTTCACGATTTGACGTGTTAGCGATAACAATGCTTCCTGCCGGCAATGAAATAAAACTGATAAAAAATGCGTTTGATTTTATTGCTGCCTGATTTTTCTCAGACTTTAAAATGACTTAACGCCGGCTTACCGATGGGATAAACGTTAAAACCGATAGAAAAACATTTCTTATGGTCAATAATGTTGCGGCCGTCGAATATAAATGCAGGCTTTACCATGGATTTATATATTTTACGGAAATCAAGATTTCGATACAAATCCCAGTCCGTCAGTATGACAAGGGCATGGCAGCCGACTGCAGCCTGGTAAGGATCTTCAATATATTTTACCTTTCCTTTGGTCCCCGCAAGATCGACTGCAGCGTTTTTCAGAGCTTTGGGATCAGAAATAATCAATTCGGCGTGTTCTGCGAGTAGTTTTTGTGAAACATAAATTGCCGGGCTTTCTCTGGTGTCTCCGGTATTTGCTTTAAAGGCAAAGCCGAGTATACAGATTTTTTTACCTGCCAATGTGCCGAACATACTGTTGAGTATATTGGCAACAAAACGTTCCTGCTGATATTCGTTGATTTTAACAACGTTTTCCCAATAAGAAGCTACTTCCTTCAAATCGTAGTACCGGCAGAGATAAACAAGATTTAATATATCCTTTTTAAAGCACGATCCGCCGAATCCGATGCTGGCTTTTAGAAATTTATCGCCGATACGACTGTCCATACCCACGGCTTTGGCCACTTCGGAAATATTGGCGTCTGTCTTTTCGCAAAGAGCAGATATGGAATTAATTGATGATACACGCTGTGCCAGGAAAGCATTGGCTACCAGTTTGGATAGTTCGCTGCTCCAGATATTGGATGTAATAATTTTTTCCTTCGAAATCCACCTGGAGTAGATTTTTATCAATTCCGCACGGGCATTTAATCCGCTTTTTGTTTCATGAGAGCCGATTAGAACACGATCAGGATTCTCCAAATCGCAAATGGCTGTGCCTTCTGCCATAAATTCCGGATTCGAGAGAACTTCAAATCTGAATCTGCCTTTTGCAGATGATAAAATTTTTTCCATGGCCAGGGCGGTTTTCACAGGCAGAGTACTTTTCTCGATTACAATTTTCGATGACCGCGAATATTTAAGAATCTGTCGTGCCGTTTTTTCCCAATACTGCAAATCAGCAGCCATATCCGCACCGGTGCCATAAGTTTTTGTGGGAGTATGAACGCTGACAAAAATTATATCGTTTTCTTTTATTTGATTTTCAATATCTTTGGTGAAAAATAAATTCTTGCCGCGTGTCTTTTTAACAATTTTATCCAATCCCGGTTCATAAATGGGAAGCTCTGACGAATTCCAGGCATCGATTCTTTCAGGATTGGTATCCACTACGGTAACCCGATAATCAGGACATTTATAAGCAATCATTGCCATGGATGGACCGCCAACATAACCGGCCCCAATGCAAAGAATTTTTTTCTTTGATTTCATGAAAATTGTCTCTCCTTCAACTAATTATAATGTTTTTTAATGCTTCACGAAAATAATCAATCGTATGAAATAAGCCTTCCTCCAACTCTACTTTTGGCTTCCAGCCGATTCTTTGCATGGCCAGATATATATCCGGTTTACGTTGAACAGGGTCGTCGGCAGGAAGAGGCTGAAATTCAATATTAGAGCTGCTTTTAGTTAGTTTGATGATCAGTTGTGCCAATTGCATGATGGTAAATTCTACGGGATTACCTATATTGACAGGGCCAAAAAAATCATCGGCTGAGTTCATCATTGTGATTAATCCTGTGATTATATCATCAACATAGCAGAAAGATCTTGTGTGAGAGCCGTCTCCGTAAATAGTTATATTTTTATTTTGAAGGGCTTGAATAATAAAATTGCTCACCACGCGGCCGTCATTGATTGCCATACGCGGACCATATGTGTTAAAAATTCTAACAATCTTCGCATTGACGGAATTTTGCCGCCGATAATCCATCATCAGACATTCCGCCGCTCTTTTTCCTTCATCATAGCAACTACGTATTCCTATCGGATTTACTTTTCCCCAATACAGTTCGTTTTGTGGATGTACTTCCGGATCGCCGTAGACTTCAGATGTGGAAGCCTGAAGCACTTTTGCTTTTGTTCTTTTGGCAATTCCCAGGACGTTGATTGCTCCCATGACATTTGTTTTGATGGTTTTAATGGGATTAAGTTGATAATGAACCGGAGAAGCGGGGCAAGCCAGATTGTATATTTCATCAACTTCAAGATAAACGGGATTAATAATATCGTGACGAATCAGTTCAAAGTGGGGAAGGCCAATAAGATGCGCGATATTTTTTTTATTGCCTGTAAAAAAATTATCCAGACAAATGATGTCGTTGCCTTCCCGCAATAATCGGTCACAAAGATGTGAACCTAGAAATCCGGCGCCTCCGGTTATTAATATACGCTTCATTGTTTTATTTTATCGTTTTCGGGGGTATTTGTTTTTAACTTGTTGCATTAAACCTGAAATACGGTAGATCTGTCAACCATAAAATATATATGATATTGCCGGTAGAAATATTTTATTTTATTTCTTTTCTTTGATTCAGATATAGTTCTTGAACTGTTTCTTGCATTATGATAGCTAAATCCATTCATTAAGTGATCTGAAGGAGATTATTATGGATTCAGATTCAATAGCAACGGCAGATAAAAATATTCATGAATCAAAGAACGGCAGTAACCAAGAAGTTATTGTCGTTGATGGCCGTGGTTATGAGAATAATGTAAATAATAAGAGAGAAATATATACTCTTGTTGATGTAATTGAAGATACTCAAACGGCAAACAACCTTAACGAAGAAATTATAAAAAAGGCAACAGCAATTATCGAAAGAATTGCCAGGGAAATGGTTCCGGAAATAGCGGAAAAGGTTATTAAAGAAGAAATTGAAAAACTTAAAAAATTATGCAGCAACGATTAAAAGAAGAGGTAATATTTTGAAAATTTGTAAAATTTATCTGTATGTACTGATTGCGTTAATTATAATTATCAGCGGCTGTTCTAAAAATACACCCTATGGGTTAAAACCCAATTATGATCAGAATTCGGCCAAAATTATTGCCGTGCTTCCTATAGAAAATAAAAGTTATGATAATAAAACTTCTCAATTATTACGATCCAGATTGTTTGAAGAACTTTATTTTAAGGGTTATGCCAAGCTGCCACTGGATGTCATCGACAATAAGTTGGGATCTTTATATACCGATAAAAAATCAAAGGAAAGTGCAGGCATTATTGATCCTCAAGTATTGAAAGATTTAGTGGGTGCTGATGCGGGAATGTACTGCACGTTAACGGAAGAGAATAAAGCGAAGAAAGTTTTTTACGCTCCGTTAACCATAGCGGTTCGTTGTGAACTGCGAAGCGCTCAGACAGGCGAAGTCCTTTGGAATGCCGAGTGCAAAGCCACCGGCAGAAATTTTGATATAACTAAGAAAGGGCTGGAAAGAAAAACGACTGAAACTTATGAAACAGTAATTGAAGAGGTTGTCAATAAAGTAATAAAAACTCTGCCGGATGGGCCTAATATACGTGGTTAAAAGTAAACCGAAAGTATGTTGTAACTTTGGACAGTAGAAGTAATAATTTGAAAGAACTAATATAGATTTGTAAATGAACATACCCAATTTATTGTCTTTAACTAGAATCATACTTGTTCCCGTATTCGTAATTTTCCTGATTCAGGATAAATATTATAGCGCTTTAATTGTTTTCATTATCGCCGGATTAACTGATGCGCTTGACGGTACAATGGCGCGATTATTAAACGCTCAAACGAAACTCGGTTCTTATTTGGATCCCATTGCCGACAAGTTGCTTCTGACTACCAGTTTTGTGATTCTGGCAATTCTGGGAATCATACCGAGTTGGTTGACGGTCATTGTTATCAGCAGAGACTTTATGATTTTACTTGGTATAGCAATTCTTACTTTGATGTCGATTACTTTTGAAATTAAACCGGCTTTAATAGGTAAGGTCACAACTACTCTGCAAATCGGCACGGTTTTTCTAGTGCTTCTTTATAAAGCGTTTACTAATAATTTAAGTTACAATTTTGTTTTAAATCTTTTCTTCTGGTTAACGGCAGCACTAACTATAGTTTCCGGATTGGTTTACATAATCAGAGGAATCAAAATAGTCAATGGGACCAATTTAAAAGAAGTTGACAAATAAGATATTTACTTGACATTATGGAGTTTTACTGATATTTTTTAACGTTATGAACTGAATTGCTTGTAGGCAAGTAGCTCAGGGGGAGAGCGCCATCCTGACGCGGTGGATGTCCAGGGTTCAAATCCCTGCTTGCCTACCATTTTAATTATAGTAAAAATGTCTTTTGTTCAGTACTTCAAGGGCATCAGCAAATTGTGGTGCCCTTTTAAAATGAATTAAAACTGGTATGTTGTAAGTTATGGATATTAAAGTTATATTTCCCGATAATAAAGAAATTTCTTTTAAAGAAGGAATTTCTGCCGTCAATGCTTTAGAGAGTTGGAAGAAGGAAATGTTAGCCTCTACAATAGCGGTTAAAATTAATAATATACCCGCGGATTTAAGCTCATCGATAACAGAAAATTCAAAAATTGAATTTATAGATATATCTTCCCATGATGGTTTATCTATTTTACGTCACAGTATATCTCACATAATGGCTCAGGCAGTTCAGGAAATTTTTCCCGGCGCGAAAGTAAGCATTGGTCCTTCCATTGAATACGGTTTTTATTATGACTTTGAATACAAAGACGCTTTTACTACCGATGATTTTGCAAAAATAGAAAACCGTATGAAGAAAATCATCGCTGCAAATCATCCCTTCGTACGAGAAGAACTTTCCCGGTCGGCCGCAGTAAAATTATTTGAAGAAAGGGAAGAAAATTACAAGGTTGAATTAATTAACGATTTACCTGAAGAGGTTAAGGAAGTCAGCATATACAGACAGGGTAGTTATATTGATTTATGCCGCGGACCGCATATACCTTCAACAGGTATGATCAAAGCCTTTAAACTATTGAGTGTTGCCGGTGCTTACTGGCGAGGTAATGAAAACAACAAAATGTTGCAGCGTATTTACGGTACCGGTTTTGCCAGTGAGGGCGAACTGAATGATTATTTAAATCTGCTGGAAGAAGCGAAGAAGAGAGATCACCGTCGTCTAGGCAGAGAACTGGATCTTTTTCAGGTTAACGAAGAAGCCGGACCTGGTTTAGTCATTTTTCATCCCAAAGGTATGCTTTTGCGTTACCTTATAGAAGATTGGGAAAAGAAAGAACACCTTAAACGCGGCTATGACATGGTTATGGGGCCTCAAATCCTTAAAGTTGATCTGTGGAAAAAATCCGGCCATTTTGATCATTATCGCGATAATATGTATTTTACAGAAGTGGATGAGCAGGTTTACGGCATCAAGCCGATGAATTGTCTATCCCATATGTTAATATACAAATCGAAGATAAGAAGTTATCGGGACTTACCTCTGCGTTATTTTGAACTGGGCACTGTTCATCGTCACGAAAAAACAGGGGTATTGCATGGCCTGTTGAGGGTAAGACAATTCACCCAGGATGACGCGCACATACTTTGTACGCCGGAACAGTTAAATTCTGAAATATGCGCAATTGCCGATTTTGTCAGTTATGCTATGGGAATTTTCGGCTTTGAATATGAAGTGGAATTGAGCACCAGACCGGAAAAATCCATCGGATCTGACGAGGATTGGGATCTGGCTACTACTGCTCTGGAAGACGCTCTTAAGGATAACAATATCAATTATGAGGTAAACGAGGGCGATGGAGCTTTCTACGGACCTAAGATTGATTTTAAAATAAAAGACGCTTTGAAGAGAAAGTGGCAGTGTGCCACTATTCAATGCGATTTTACACTGCCGGAAAGATTCGATCTAAGTTATATAGGCGCGGACGGAGAAAAACACCGGCCGGTTATGCTGCACAGAGTCATATTGGGAGCTATCGAACGATTTATGGGCGTGCTGATCGAACATTATGCCGGAGCCTTTCCGGTTTGGTTATCTCCTACGCAATGTGTTTTGCTGACGGTTACCGATAAACATATACCTTATGCTGAAACGGTTTATAGCAAGTTGATTCAATCCGGTGTTCGTTGTGAAAAATATTTTGATAATGAGAAATTGGGTTATAAAATTCGACAGGCGCAGATGCAAAAAATACCATATATGCTGGTCGTGGGAGACAAGGAAGTACAAGCCCGTTCAGTAGCACCACGGACACGTGATGGCCAGAATCTTGGTTCGCTGCCTGTTGATGAATTTATTGCTTTATTGCAGGAAATATGTGAGAAAAAAAAATAGATTTATATTTAACTTTATAATTTCAGGAGGTGACATATAGTTAAGGATTTAAGAATTAATAGAGAAATAAAGTCGGCCACAGTTCGAGTTATCAACGAGGAAGGAAAACAGCTTGGTGTAATTACGTTGGAAGAAGCCCTCGCCAGTGCAGAAAGTGTAGGTTTAGATTTAGTGGAAGTATCAATGACCGACCCACCTGTTTGTAAGATAATGGATTATGGCAAATATCGGTATAAACAAAGCAAAAAACTGCACGATGCCAAAAAGAGCCAGACAATAATTCAAGTTAAGGAAATTAAATTAAAGCCGAAGACAGAAGAACACGATGTGCAAGTTAAGCTTAAACATATTAAAAAGTTTTTAAAAAACCACGATAAAGTTAAAGTATCCATGATGTTCAGAGGACGGGAAATCGCATTTACCGATATCGGTAAAAAGTTAATGGAACGAATAAAGGATGAACTGGCAATTGAAGGTATTATCGATCAGGAACCGAGATTGGAAGGACGCAATATGGTGATGATAGTCTCACCAAAAAAACAATAAGGATAAAGAGGTGATTGCATGCCAAAATTAAAAACTCACAGGGGAGCGGCAAAACGTTTTTCTCTTACTGCCAAAGGCAAAGTAAAGCGCAGTAAGGCCTTTGCCAGCCACATCCTCACAAAAAAAACTACAAAAAGAAAAAGATCTTTAAGGAAAGCAACCTTGGTTGATCAGGCAAATCAAAAAGCTATTAAGAGGCTTATTCCTTATTTATAGATCGAAGACGGCTATATTAGTTATTAATTAGGAGAATAGAAAAATGTCCAGAGTAAAAAGGGGCGTCAATGCCCGTAAGAAAAGAAGAAAGGTATTAAAACAGGCCAAGGGTTTTTTCGGTGCTCGCAGCCGCCTGCTTAGAACAGCTACCGAAGCCGTAAATAAAGCGATGAAATACGCTTTTCGTGATCGTCGCGCGAGGAAAAGAGAATTTCGTCAATTATGGATTGCGCGCATAAATGCTGCTGCCGGTGAAAATAATATATCATACAGCAGACTAATTAACGGTATGAAAAAGACCGGCATCGGATTAGACCGCAAAGTGCTGGCGGAACTCGCTGTTAATGATCCAAAGGGGTTCGCCCAGGTTGTGGCAATGGCTAAAGGCAATTAAGCGGCATGATTAATGAGCTTAAACAGCTGGAAATAAGCGCCCTGGCCGAATTACAAACGGCCAAAACCGAAGATCAGTTTTCCAATATCAGAACAAAATATCTTGGTCGTAAAGGGCTTTTAACAGGTCTTTTGAGAAATATTGCTCAAGTTTCCGACGCGGATAAACCTTTATTCGGAAAGCTTTGCAACGAGCTGAAAAATCTGCTCAACGACAGAATTGAGGAATCGCTTCATAAGCAAGCGGTTCGAAACAAAGAAGATATTCTGCTCAAGGAAAAAATAGATGTTACTTTGCCCGGTAACGCAATAAAATATGGACGTATTCATCCCGTAATTCAAATAAAAAGAGAAATTTGTTCTATCTTTGCGTCCTTCGGTTTTTCAGTGGTGGAAGGACCTGAAATTGAACTGGATTATTACAATTTTGAAGCCTTAAACATTCCAAAAGATCATCCCGCACGAGATATGCAGGATACTTTTTATATTTCGGATAACGTCGTTTTGCGTACCCATACTTCTCCCGTACAGGTGAGGATAATGGAGAACGTCAGACCTCCTTTACGTATTTTGTCACCGGGAAAAGTCTACCGGCGCGATTCCGATGTTTCTCATACGCCGATGTTTCATCAAATAGAAGGTTTACTGGTTGATAAGGGTATTAGTTTCGGAGACCTTAAGGGAATCTTAACGGCTTTTCTTAAGAAGATATTTGGAGCAAATACAACTTTACGTTTCCGCCCCAGCTTTTTCCCTTTCACTGAACCGTCGGCGGAAGTAGATATTTGTTGTGTCATATGCGGTGGAAACGGTTGCCGTGTTTGCAAGCAAAGCGGCTGGCTGGAAATTCTTGGTTCGGGCATGGTTGACCCTGCCGTTTTCCAAAATGTCGATTATGATTTTGAAGAATACACCGGTTTCGCTTTTGGTTTAGGATTGGAGCGCATTGCCATGTTAAAGTACGGCATTTCCGATATCAGGCTGTTTTTTGAAAACGACATTCGCTTCCTCAGGCAATTTTAGGAGATATTTTTCTTTATGCTGGTCAGTCTTAAATGGCTTAAAGATTATGTTGATATAGAATTAACGTCCGAAGAACTTGCTCATCGGCTGACAATGTCCGGTTTGGAAGTAGAAGAGATAAAAACTATCCGCCCGCATTTTAGCGGTGTTGTTGTTGCCAAAATTATATCCGTTAAATCACATCCTTCCGCCGACCGGCTTTTGCTATGTTCAGTCAGCGACGGCGTTGAAACCTATCCTGTGGTTTGCGGGGCAAAAAATATTTCGGTTGGAAATATCGTTCCCCTGGCCAAAGTGGGCGCTGTAATTCCCGGCGGATATACCATCAAGTCATCTCTTCTCCGGGGAGAAAAATCAGATGGGATGTTATGTTCCGAAGCGGAATTGGAAATAGGCGATGACGAATCCGGAATTATGCATCTTTCGGTTGATTTAAAGCTTGGTTTACCATTGGAAAAAGCGTTAAATATAGAAGATACGGTTTTAGACGTAAATGTCACACCCAACCGTTCCGACTGCTTAAACATGCTCGGTATTGCCAGAGAAGTTGCCGCCATTACCGGCAAAAAAATAAAACTGCCGACCGTAAAGATTAAAGAATCTTCCACAGATATTAACTCCATGGCGTCAGTAAAAATTATTGATGCTGATTTTTGTCCGCGATACACGGCCAGAATGATTAAAAACGTTAAAATAGGACCGTCGCCTGTCTGGATGAAAACGAGGCTGGAAGCGGCCGGATTTCGCGCCATCAACAATATTGTCGATGTGACTAATTTCGTCATGCTGGAAATGGGGCAGCCTTTGCACGCGTTCGATTTTCGTTTTTTGGAAAAAGGAAAAATCATAGTCCGCAAATCAAAAGAAAATGAAGAATTTATTTCTCTTGACGGGAAGGCTCGTAATCTTCCCGCAGATACTGTACTGATCTGCGACGGCGTCAAACCCGTGGCAATCGGCGGAGTTATGGGCGGCCTGAATTCCGAAGTCAAAGAAGATACGCAGGTCGTGCTGCTGGAAAGCGCTTATTTTAATCCTTCATCCATTCGCAAATCATCAAGAAAAATGGCCATGCCGACGGACGCCGCTTTCCGTTTTGAAAGAGGTATTGATCCCGAGGGTGTTGTAAATGCGCTCAACCGTGCCACTCAATTGATTGCTGAACTTGCCGGTGGTACAATTTATAAAAATTATATTGATGAATATCCAAAGAAAATTCAATCAGCTAAAAATATCCCGCTTCGATTAGACAGAATACGTCAGATTATCGGCACGGAAATAAAAGCAAAAGATGTAACAAGAATACTGCGCAGTATAGATATGGTTTTGAAACAGAAAGGGAAGGGCAGTTACCTCGTTACTCCACCAACGTGCAGAGTTGATATATCGCGGGAAGTCGATTTAATTGAAGAAGTAATCAGGCTCTATGGCTACGATCGGG